>CAZXWD010000100.1:7924-10383 GCA_964644135.1 uncultured Bacteroidales bacterium
CGGTTCCTCATTTCCAGCTCCTCCAGGGTGAACCCTGGCCTGTATTGCTTTGAGGGATGTGAATAATAATACCCCCATGCCTTTCCCAGCTCGATCCTGTTGAGAGGAAGGAGAAGTCCGGCTTTACCGGCAAGCACATTATCACGCCCGCCTCCCGAAACTGTATTTTCGGCCGCATCATAAAGCAAGGGGGATACTGTTTCATCAACTACAGGGAAATCGTCGGGTGAATTGATCCTCCATGAGATAATCAGTTTAGTGCCTGCATGGCCAAGTTTTGCTGTAAAGTCGAACACCGACCTTAGCAGGCTTTCGGGTTCCTGGTGCTCGTTCATCCCATCAATGAGTATAACGAACGGAGATCCTGAAGGACGCCTCAAAAAGGCCAATGAAGCAACGTTTTCATTTTCCTTGAGGTTTAGAATATGCTTCAGCTCTGCTTCAATATCACTTTTATACATTCTGACAGCCCTTACCAATAAGGCCGGCAGACCCATATCTGCATGGAACTGCCGGTACATTTCGTTCAGGAGGTTGGTTTTCCCCGAACCTGCCTCTGAAGCAAGGAAGTAAACCGGCTGCTTGCCCTTGATGAAATTTCGCAGGCTCAGTTCATTCTCCTCGCGCGGCTGGTAGACCCCCTTCATCACTTTCTTTTCCCTCAACAGTTCTTCACGGGCATTCCCCGAAGTTTCAGCAATCCTCTTCAGCAGGTAATCCTCATCCACTTCTTCTATTGAAAGAGGCTTTTCACGTGCCTTCAGCTCCAGCATGTCGTTCAGCAGCCTCACAACTTCCCCCGAGGTTTCACCTTTTTCCTTTTCCGGGCTGAAATAAACGATCCTTTTCCCGGTATACTGTTCATAAATAAAAACCTCCACGGTATCCATGATCCCTGCAATGTACTTTCCGGGCAGAATAAAGAAGGGAACCAGCGGGAACTGTTTACCGTTTATCTGTATCCACATCGAATAAGTTTCGTTGTGCGGGTGTATGGTCTTCTCGGTTGGCATTATCTCACAGCCATGAAGCAACCAGCTTTTCCCCTTATTGAACTTCATCATCGGATAATCAGCCGCAAAATCAATGGCAGCCAGAAGATCCTTCAGCAAAGGATAATATGTTTCAAAAATCTCATTGCTCCTTTTCTCCGACAGGGTAATGCTATGTCCAATATATCGGTTCCTGAAGTTGATCAGCCCCTCTATGGCAGTAACATCCTGCTTCACTGTTTGTATGTCGCCCAGATCATCGGTGAAACTGATCTCGATCTTATACCGTTTGGGTTTCTTTTGCAGTTCAACCTCCCTGTATGCTGCAGGGAGTTCTGGTATGGAAAAAGTGTGGTTTTCCTCTTCGAGAAAAAGAATGGTTTCGCGGATGAAGTGGTTCCAGTGCCCGAACTGGGGCTGATAGAGCTTTTCCCTGAACAACCGGTTGATAGCCCGGCTCTGGCTGTCGGAACGCAGGTATTCTTCGGCCGTGATAAGGCCCAGGTATTTCAGGATATTGAGGAACACATCCTTCATGAGCTGTATCTTCAGGAAAGGGTTCTCCTGGTTCATCATCTCCCTGAAAGGGAACGCAATGAGATAGGGGTATTTTTCGATCACATTCTTCCCGGTCTCATCGAGCTCAGCATTTCCCATGCATTCGATGGCCTTAAGGATCTTTTTCCTGTGGGGCAGCGACTTTATTCCTATGTCCTTTAGGTCCTGATCGGTTATTTCGGGTAGGTAATCAAGGGTTATTTCATTTTCTTCAAACAGTTCCAGGTATTTCTCCATACCTATGGAAGCAAGCCAGTCTTTCATTTAGCTGATGATTTGGTAAAGGTTTATTTCATTATAAGTGGTGGCGGAAAAAGGCAATGCCCCGGTTTCATTAACGTCAGGTCAAAGGTTCGAAATTATTCTTAAAAGAGCAAGGAATATCAGTGTTGATTGCTGAGATCTGAGTTTTGAGTGAACGGAATGACCGGTTAATTGAAGGGTGACTCAATACAGAAACTTCCCTATCCCGATGCCAATGATCCAGTTGTTGATGCCATCGGTGGGCATGTTTATCCCGGCGCTTGAAACATGCCTTAACCCCGTATACATTTCAAAATAAAGATGGTTGTCATTCGATATAGGGAACCCTCTCTTATACGACAGGAGGAAATAATCGGAAAAGACAAAACCGTCTGCCTGGCGGTTGGCTTCGACGGTAATATAATGCGGACCGCTAGCCGCCTTAAAGGCAATAAGGTCCCTGTTTGAGAGTGAAAAATTGAAGTTCAGCCTCACATTCAATCCAACCTCCCATTCCCGGTACGGCCCTTTCATCCCGGTAGCCACGTTGGGATAAAATTCCATCCCGATATTGAAAAAGCTTTGGGACTTATAGATCGGGAAGTAGATACTTCCTCCTACCACGGTCAGCCAGTACCTGTGCCATCCCGGCCTGAGGTATTGGGT
>CAZXWD010000101.1:0-3426 GCA_964644135.1 uncultured Bacteroidales bacterium
AGGCTGGTAAAAGGTATCTTTGGATCAAATGGAAAGAATTACCGTCAAAACATTCGCTTACGAGGGGGCCCCGGATCACCTGCACAGTGAAGGGCTGGAAATGCTCCGGGATAAATCTGGCATTAAAGATACCGGTGAAGGAACTAAACCTTCTGTCCTGCTGTTCCTCACGGGAGGATCAGAGGCAGAGGCCATAAAGCACCTCGACCCTCATAATTTCCAGTTACTTGTGGCATCAGGAAGATCCAATGCCTATGCCTCGGCTACGGAGGTTAAGGCCTACAGCAATCAGAACAATTTCCGAAACAGCCTTTTCAACCTTGACGACCCCCGCGATCTTGAAGAATTGGGTTTCACTCTGGATGTTCTTGCTGCTCTAAAGAATCTCAGAGGGAAGAGGCTTGGTATCATTGGCAGTGAATCAGGTTGGCTGGTGGCCAGCGGTATGGAGGAAACGGTGCTTCAAGCAAAACTGGGAATTGAACTTGTCCGCATACCATGGCCGGAGGCTGGAAATCATGAAAATGAGGAGGCCGATGAAGAATTTATTGAAAGATTCAAGGCCGGGGGGGAATTCAATATTGAGGATGCATCCCGGGTGCACAGCCTGCTAAAGAAATTGATTGCTCACCATGATCTGGATGCTGTTACCGTTGAATGCTTCCCAATGGTAAGGGAAAGAGGCGTAACGGCCTGCCTCTCACTTTCATTACTAAATGACCTTGGCATCCCTGCCGGCTGTGAGGGGGATATCAGCAGTATTACCGGAATGATGATCGCACAGGAGCTTTTCGGCGAAATACCCTGGATGGCCAACCTGGCCGGCAGCCATGATAACCAGGTGCTGCTTGCCCACTGCACTGCTCCTTCAAAATCACTCTCAGGATTCAGTGTTAATTCACATTTTGAAACCGGGAAGGGGACTGCTGTGCAAGGTAAGTTCAACTGGCAGGGAGTTACAGTTTTCAGGTTTAGCAACAAGCTTGACCGCCTTTTTGCAGCCTATGGTAAAGCAGTGAATGGCATTTATGAGGAGAATGCCTGCCGTACGCAGCTCCGGGTGGAACTCGCGGAAAAGGATAGCCTGGAACTGAAAAATAATCCCCTTGGAAACCATCACCTGGTATTGCCCGGTGACAGACTGCAGCAACTCATAATATTATCAAAGGTTTTGTAGAGAAAAAGAGGCTTATTTGCCCGGCAACAGTCATTTTTCTGGTCCGAGCGGTAACGCAGATGAAGAATGAATTCCTGATGTCCCTCACTCCAGGCCCTCAAACAGTTCCATCAACATATCTCTTTTACGTGACGCCACCGGCACACGCGCCCCGTCAGTCATTACCAGGAACCCGCCATCGGCCTTGTCGAGGTGGCTCATTCGGTGGATGTTCACCAGGTGTGATTTGTGGATCCGGTGAAAGCCGTGCCCTATGAGATGCTCTTCCCATTCTTTCAGGGCTTTGGAAACGACAATCTTCCGGCCGTTGATCATAAAGAAGGAGGAGTAGCTGCTGTCGGCTTCCACGCGGACGATATCCTCGATGTTCACCACATGCACCTGGTCGGCGGTCTTGAGCACCAGCCTGTGCGATTTGTTCAGCGCCTTGATGTTTTCGCCCAGCGCCTGATGCTTCAGGTTTTCCTCATAGCGTATCATCTCCACGGCTTTGTTAACAGCAACGGTCAGCTCCTTTTGTCCGACGGGCTTGACAAGGTAATCTACCGCGTTGAACTTTATGGCTTTAATGGCATAGTCCATGGAGACTGACATGAAGATGATCCGGAAGTCGGGCTTCTCAAAGTGGCGGACGATATCGAAACCGCTACCGTCGTCCATCCGGATGTCGCTGATGACCAGTTCTGCCTCGTGCTCGTTGATGGCGGCCACGGCAGAGCGTACGTCCCCGGCCAGGGCCACGATGCCCACATTTGGGCAGCATTCCTGCACCATCCGGGCCACCGATTCGCGGATGGCCGCTTCATCGTCCACGATGACGGCCTTGATCATTAAAGGGTTTTGCACGAAGATAAAGGTTTTCTTTGGCTATTTCGGCAATTTCTGGAATCGACTTTGTGAAATTCCAGGTGTTTCCTATTGTGCCCTATTGTGTTTATGTGGTAAAAATGCAGCCCCTGATTATTGCTTAATAAGTTTAATACCTGTAGATCCCTTATCAGCGCATCACTACTGCTTTTTCATATCCAGGTATCATTATTTCATGTCCCCATAAACTTCCTTAACTCCCCCAAATCCCACTGCAAATCCATCTTTTCAAACATGGCCCCTGCTTTCTCAAGATAATAAGCGGCAGGAAGGCCGTTCATTTCGTTATATCTCACATTGGGGTCGGAAAGGAATTTCCCAACCTCAAAATAAGTGCGCGACAATTCCAGGTTCGCGCCATACCATTGCGCAAAAGCGATCGATTTCCTGAAGCTCTTTATTACCCAGGCAGGTTTGCCGGCATACATATAAGCAATGGCTCTTAACCGGAAAGCTTCTGTTTTGTTGCAATGGATCTTCCGGGTAACTTTTAAAAGATTTTTTGTGATCCTTAAAAATTCCGATGCATCGCTTTTGGTAGGCCCGTTCACCCTCATTTTTGCCATGTGCAGGTGCAAGCCGGCCAGACCGGTCATCGAAAGATAATACTTTGTCCAGAGTTTTTTGGATAATTCAATGGCTCTTTCATGGTGCTCACTGGCCTTTGCGAGATTGTTCCTTAAGCTGTAAGCCATTGAAATGACGGTATTGGCAACCAGTTGTACACTTGAATGATCCGTTTTATCGATGATTTCGATCACGTTGTCAGCTTCTGCCAGCAATTCGTCCAGTTTTCTGTATTTCAATTGCCAGGTAATTTTCACCCGGTGGTATTGGGCGAGGCTAAAACTGTGTTCCAGATCGGTTAATGTTTTCAGGTCCTCAATTATCCTAAATGTATTTTGTTTTTCGCCCAATTCAACATATCCAAGTCCTTTATAAGCATGATGTGTTGTGGCTGCCCAAATGCGGCCTTTGTCCATTCCGTATTCAAAAATACTTTGATCGCCACTGGTATCCGTAAGCAGTTTGCCATTAAGGTAATTTGCCATAGACAAATAGTACAGATAAGCGAGGTAGACAAAATTGTTGTCTTTTGTGATGTAGAATTCCAGGTATTTTTTAAGCATTCTCCCCAACCAAAGCGCCCTGGCCGACCAATGGAAGGTAATATTCTGGTTTAACAGGTAAGCAATGCCATAGTTGGTGTTTGTTACTCGTTTCAATGGCTCGCCCATACCGAGGATCATTGAAAACAAGGTGCCCTTGCGGGGGTCGAAACTTACCATCGCCTCACCCAGGTAGACCAATAATTTCATTTTTCGTTCATATGCACTTGGAACGTCACGAACAATATCCCTTTTTGCAAGCAGGAGATTAAA
>CAZXWD010000101.1:3526-10342 GCA_964644135.1 uncultured Bacteroidales bacterium
TCCTTTTTGGTGTTCAATATTATTGACTCGTATGTTGCCTGCTGGGCCAGGGCATGTTTGAAAAGATACTCGATTTCGTCCTTATTTTTGCTTTCGCCTATGAGCTGTACTTCCTTCAGATATCCGAGCCGTTCGTCCAGTTCACCGATGGTGTCGGCGGCCTCTTCAAGCACCTTGAAGTAAAAGTTTCGACCAATCACGGAGGCTGTTTTCAACAGTTCCTTCGTTTTTTCGTCCAACTTGTCTACCCTCGACAGGATTACCTCGTTGATGGTTTCAGGGATGTTTACCTCATTGATTTTGTCTGTCACAACAAAATGGTTTTCTTTCACCTCGATGATCCCTTCGTCGAGGAAACTGCGCAGGATCTCTTCAATAAAGAAAGGATTCCCTTCCGTTTTGCGGATGATCGTTTTTTGTATTTCCCCTGGAAGAAGCTTTTCACGCAACAGGTTTTTAATAAGATTTTCACATTCTTCCTCTTCCAGTGGATTAATGTGGATAGTGGTATGGTTGCATGGAAATTGATCCACAAGGAATTTCAAAATATAGTCCCCGGTTTCTTTATAGCCCGGCCGCAGCACATTAATGAACATTACCGGGTGGTTGAGCGACAATTTATAAAGTGACTCAAACATAGCAAGGGATGAGCTGTCGGACCAGTGCATGTCCTCAATCAGGTAAATGCGGGGTTTGTCTTTTGTAGCTGCAATGATCAGGTCACGCAGGTTTTTTAAGATGAGTTTTTCCAGCGCCTCCCCTTCAATACCTTTTACGCGCTCGCTGTATTTGCCTGTTAATGGCAGGCCCATCATGGTTGCCAAAAATGCAAATATCTCATCCGCCTGGTCCGGTGCAATACCCATTATGCCTTTTTGCAGCTTTTCGGAGGCCTTAATGGGGATATCTTCTTCTGTTATGCCTGCCCACGAACGTATCAGGTTCATGATGGGATGATAACTGAGATTTTGTCCCGTCGACAAGGCCCGGCCTTCCAGCATCAATACTTTCCCCATTACAGGCTGCACCTTCATTTCGGCCACCAGGCGTGATTTACCGATACCGGCCTTCCCTACAATGTTGACAATGGAGCCTTTGCCTGCCGCCAGGTTGCTGATGAGTCCTTCTAGTTTTTCCATTTCGCTGCTGCGGCCAACCATTTTAGAAGCGATCTTTCTTTCGGAGCCGCTATCCAGGTTCAGCCTTGACCGTTTTTCCCCTTTCAGCTCATAGATTTCAAGGGGTTCCTTTAAGCCACGGACAGGAAGGGGCTCCAGGTGGTAGAAATCAAAACGTTCATTCGCTTCTTTGAATACATTGCCATCGGTCAGCACCTGGCTGTCCTTCTCCGCAAGATCCTTCAGGCGGCCGGCAAGGGTCACGGCCTGTCCCATGACCGTCACCCTGCCTTTATCCTTTTTATCCAAACCGGTTATGATGACTTCTGCGGTGACAATGCCTGCTTTAAAACCGACAGCTTTAGGGAGTTTTCTTTCTTCCAGAAGGAACTCCATCCTCTCGCGGAATTCCTGGCAAGCCTCCAGGGCCGACATTGCTGTTGGGGAGCCTGAATTTTGATTAGTGAAGACAGCCATAAAGCTGTCGCCGGTGAAGCTGCTGACCACTCCCTGGTGCAATCGGACTGTGCTGCTGGCCAGTTCGTCCAATTCACTGAGCAAAAGTTGAAGCTGACCGGCTTCCAGTTTTCCTGAGAGCTCAGCGAATCCGGGGAATTCGGCAGTAAGAATGGTTGCAGTTTGAGATGGCATCTAGACCTGGTTAAAGCGAATTTAATACATTTTAAAGATAATTCCCCGCTTAATAACAAATAATGTCATTGTTCCTGCACCGGTGCATGATTTTGCACTTGCAGGCAATGATATTTTTAATGGCTTCCAGGCCTTAAACATCATTGCTTGATGAACTTTACCGTACTTGCCTGTCCTCCCCATGATGCACGGAGGAAATACATGCCGGATGGCAAGGAAGAGATGTTGATGCTTTCCTGGTGCACGCCGCTGCTGTTCATACCCTCATCAAACTTCATCACTGCCTGCCCTAAATGGTTTAAGATGGATAGCTCTACCTGGCCGGGTGAATTCAATAAATACCTGGCAGTGATCTTACTGGTAGCCGGATTTGGGAAAACCTTCAACTTGCCTGGATCATTGCGGGCTATTTCATGGTTGCCTGTGAGCAACAGGGCGTAGTCAAAAAGGTATTCTACAATGGTGTCGACAAATTGGCCCAGGTTGGTGGTGATAACTACGGCGCTGTTTTCTTCCTTGCAAAAATACATATGTGCAGCATAACCTCCCTCGCTACCCCCTCCGTTATGCCCCCATACGGTACGGTCCCCGTAATCATCCCGGCTGAAAAGGCCCAGACCCGTGTTGCCGAACGAGTAAGACCAGTTCGGGTTTTGAACGGTGGTCATGGAATCAACGGCTGCCGGTGAGAGAATAATATCCCCTTTGTATTGTCCGTGGTTGAGCAACATGATCGCAAAATTCGACAATTCCAGTGCAGTGGTCCGCATGCACAGGCCGGGATATGCAGGATGGCCCATGTGCGGTTGGGGTGTGAAGGCGCCGCCTGAATAGGAATATCCGGTTGCCAGGTTGTTGATGTTCAGCTCATTTAAAAACCAGGCTGTCTGGTCCATTTCCAGCCTGGAAAGTAAAGAATCATGAGCATACTGGTTAAAACTCTGTGCTGTAAGTGGTTCCACCAGGTAACCATTTAATGCAGCTCCATAATTGTCGTAATGAAAGGCAAAATCGGATCCTGGAAGGACCTGGTAGAAATTCTGAAGACTGTAATAGGTACCTCCATCACAAAGATAATTTTGAAGAAACGTGTCAAGTTGGATAGTCGGATCGCCGGTGGTTACATAAGTCCAGATATCACCGTCATTAATGCTCGAGGTGTGGGTCATGAGCATTCGTGCGGAAATACTGTCGGCTCCATTTATGGGATTTTGAATATAGAATGGCAGGAAGTCATTGATGTTCTGGTCCAATCCCAGCAATCCATCATCCCAGAGCTGCATTATACAGGCCGCAGCAATTGGTTTGCCAATAGAGAAAACGTGAAACAGGGTTGAATCGCTCACCGGGATGCTGTCTTCCAGGTCCATGTACCCGTAATGGTTATGCCACACCACTGATGAATCAAGAATAATGCAGGCCGACAATCCCGGAAGATGGAAGTTCTCCATCTGTTCCAGGATGAAATCATCAATGCCTGAATACCTGTCGTCAGAAGGAGCAGGGATTTGTCCGCTGACGGAATGAACCAGCAGCAATAAAGAGATCAGAAATGACAAAGTAAATTTTTTCATAGCATCATTGTTTTAGCCTTCCCCTCTCACGCTCCATCATCAATCTGGAGAGAGCCCTGCGCACCAGGGGCAGCAGGAAAGGGGATAGGTGGTTTTAAAGTGAAGATAGGATGCCGGCAAGGTCTGGATGAACGAAATTAGTGAACGTCCTGAAAAATTTTGTATACGCGGGCTTATTTGGATTGAACGCTTTAAATACATTTACGAGGAGAATGCCTGCCGTACGCAGCTCCGGGTGGAAATCGCGGAAAAGGATAGCTTGGAACTGAAAAATTATCCCCTTGGAAACCATCACCTGGTATTGCCCGGCGACAGACTGAAGCAATTCAAGATTCTATCAAGGTTTTTGTAGAGAAAAGATGCTTATTTGCCCGGCAACCGGCAATTTTTCGGATTTGCCTCTTCGTAAAGCACCGGCAGGGAAAAAGGGTCTCCACGGATGTTACATCAGATTTGTAAACAGGAGTTTATTTATTATCAGGAGTAGATTTATAGATCCTGGCATTCGACAAGGGCTTGACCTTGCCATAGAAGGTAAACCTGCCGCCACGGTCGCCGCTGACCTCCATCTCAGCCCTTCCGTCAGGATAAACAGTAAGGAACTGGTGGGAATACATTCCAGCTCCCGCCACCCTTATCGTAACATTGAAATATTTCCCCGGCTTGCCCTCTTTTACTGTGAAGCCGTTTATCTTTCCTTCCAGGGTGATGCCGCCAAGGCCGTTCCAGCCTACCCTTCCTTCTAGACCGAACTGGAGTGTTTCAGAATCTCCATCAACCATCAGGAAATTGATCATGGGGGTAAGGGTAAGTACCCGGCCCTCTTTATCCTGGACCTGTGAAGCTTCAAGTACGAACTGCCTTGAATTTACCAGTTTAAGTAATTCCTGTTTTTTTGCTTCTCTTTCAATTTTTTCTTTTTCCTTTTTTTCTTTCCTTGTAAGCTTCTCCTGAGCAGAAATCGTATTTCCCGCCAAAAAAACAATAAGGAATATCAATATTACAGGTCTCATAACTCTTTTTCTTTTAAAGATACAGGTAATATCCAAAGAAAAAACCATACCACACAACCCTATACCTGCTATTTACTATTTATCTTTGAATAAAAGAAATAACGTGTCAACATCCATCCATACATTCAGGTACGGCATAAACCGGGTTTTCGTGATCAGGCAGAAAGGCACTGTTATGATCGATGCCGGAATGCCTGGTATTGCAGATAAACTTGGTAAAGACCTTAAAAAAGTAGAAGTTGATCCCCGCACCATTGAGTTGATGGTACTTACACATGGTGATTTCGACCATTCAGGGTCGGCGGCTGCAATTAAAAATCTGACGGATTGCGAGATTGCTATCCACGGGGAAGACCGGGAATTAATTGAGAAGGGATTGTTCAACTGGCCGCCAGGAGTTACTACATGGGGAAGGATTTCCAGGGCCATTTTTAAACCAATGATGCAGAGGATGGAGGTAGAAGCTGCTCAGGCCGATATCATATTGACAAATGAGGATTTTCCTTTAGAAGAGTATGGGATCGATGGGCAAATTGTATATACTCCCGGGCATACCCAGGGACACGTGAGCGTTGTTTTGAATAATGGAACAGCTTTCATAGGATGCCTTGCCCACAACATCAGGCTATTTCGCATGAAGCCAAACCTTCCGATCTATGCAGAAAGCCTTGAACAAATCAGGGAAAGCTGGAAAAAGATCCTTGAAATGGGAGTGACAAAAGTTTATCCCGCTCATGGAAAGCCTTTTCCTGCTGACAGGATCAGGAAGTACCTGACGGCTTGAAAATACTCGATCCGGCAATGCCGCCCAGTGCACTCAGGACAAGCACCGCCCCTTCGTTGAAATATTCAAAATCAAGGTTGAAGTTCAGCAGGTTCAGTCCGATGGCCCAGTAAGCCAGCGCTACAATAAAACCGGTAAGCACACCGGCTATAAAGGCCTTTACCCTGAACCCTTTCTTTGCTTTTGGCAGCATCCGGATAAGCGTGCCGATGATCCCGCCGAGAATGGCAAAAAGCAGGAAGATCCACGGAAAGACATAATCAACCTCATCCGCGGATGACGGGATATCTGACGCAACGGTTACAACATCCCTTTTTGCGCCTTTCGATCGCAGGCTTACGGTTTGGATAGGGGCCATGCTGCTTAGCTCAACCCTCTGGGGTTCGACGAAACCGTTTTCAGCCCGTACAGATACCGGTACCGGCCCAAAGTCTGAAACACCCAGCAATTCAATATCGATCAGGGTTGTTTCTATGCCATAGCCCTGGATTGACCTTTTATGGGATGTGACCCTTATAAAAGGCTCTACCGGCCTCTCATCCCTGACCCAGGTGTCGGTGTTCATCTCCCTGAGGCCCAAAGAAACTGTGTTGTTCTCGTTTTCCGGAACCCTGACCTCGCCAGGTGTCAGCTTCAGTTCACGGACGGGGATATCCATATTGATGAACTCTACTTCAAATTGATCCACAGGCACTTCTGAGGCATAGACCTTGTAAATAATCGGTGAAGCCAGTTGTTTTTGTTCATCGGTAAATTTCCCGTCCTTTATTTCCTTCAGGATAATTTCAAGGGAAGTCTTCCAGGTGCCTTCCCCCGGGTCGTAACCTACCGGTACTTTCGAAACGAACAGAGGTATAATATCGGCTTCTTTGTTCTCGGCCGTTTTGGCCCTTATAATGTATTCGTTAGCGCCTGCGTTTTCGTGTAATAAGGCAATATCCAGTGTTCTCAGGAGCTCCGGGGCTTCAAAGGAGGCGAAATTCTGCCCTTCTGCCAGTTTGAAATCTTTCGGCGATTGCTGCCTGGTTACTACTTCACCGCTAATATCCTTGTATTTAATGGTTTGACGGGTGTTGTAAAGCTTGTCGTAATCATTTTTGAATTGCGGCTGTACCTGGAGGTTTTGGAGGTTTGTCTGCAGTTGATGGTGTGTGAATGTTTTCGGGACAGGATAATAGACTGCCGTTCTGCCCTTGATGCGACGGTCTGTAAGTTCCGGATTGGTTTCCCTGAGCAGTTCATAATCGAGATCCCCTCTTTCTGCGATTTCCTCAAGGCTTGTGGTCTGTCCGGCAGGGACTTTAATTACATAATATTCTTTTCCGTCAATTTCCTTTTTTGGGAGCTGATCAAGATCAAGTCTTTGGGGTTTGGCCAGGGCTGTTGTAATTAAGGATTGAAACAGCATTATCAGGATCAGAACTAATACACTATGAAGATGGTAGCGAATCCTTCCGGATTTAGAATCTTTTCGGAATGGAATTAAAGGTCTCATTGCTGATGATTTTTTTGAATAATAAGCATTTAGCAGGAAAGAATAAAGTTACGGCTATTTAAAGGCAGATGCAAATACTTCGTTAAATCATCAAATCGTCATAAAAAAACCTGTCCCGGGGAGGGACAGGCTCTGATAACTTCAGAATTTAAACCCAAAATCCTAAAATCACTTATACTGC
>CAZXWD010000102.1:0-10255 GCA_964644135.1 uncultured Bacteroidales bacterium
GCCATCTGGTCACCATCGAAGTCGGCATTGAACGCCGTACATACCAGCGGGTGTAGCTGTATTGCTTTACCCTCAATGAGTTTTGGTTGGAAAGCCTGGATACCCAGCCTGTGAAGGGTAGGTGCCCTGTTCAGCAGAACCGGGTGCCCCTTAAGGATGTTTTCCAGAATATCCCATACCACTGGGTCTTTCCTGTCGACGATCTTTTTCGCTGATTTAACGGTCTTAACAATGCCTCTTTCAAGAAGTTTTCTGATAACGAAAGGCTTGAAGAGCTCGGCAGCCATGTCTTTAGGCAAACCGCATTCATTCAGCTTCAGTTCGGGACCTACAACAATAACTGAACGGCCAGAGTAATCAACCCTCTTACCAAGTAGGTTCTGACGGAACCTGCCCTGTTTTCCCTTGAGGCTATCGCTGAGTGATTTAAGCGCCCTGTTCGATTCTGTCTTAACAGCACTGGCCTTCCTTGAATTATCGAAAAGGGAATCCACAGCTTCCTGCAACATACGTTTCTCGTTCCTCATGATCACGTCAGGCGCTTTGATCTCTATGAGCCTCTTAAGCCTGTTATTCCTGATTATGACCCTTCTGTAAAGGTCATTGAGGTCGGATGTTGCAAAACGTCCGCCATCGAGCGGCACAAGGGGCCTGAGTTCGGGCGGAATTACAGGGACCACTTTCACGATCATCCATTCAGGCCTGTTTTCCGACCTGTTCCTTGCATCCCTGAATGCTTCGACCACCTGCAGCCTTTTCAGGGCATCCTGTTTTCTCTGTTGTGAGGTTTCTGTGTTGGCTTTGTGCCTCAGCTCATAAGAGATAGTGTCGAGGTCGAGCCTTGCCAGAAGATCATGTACAGCTTCGGCACCCATTTTGGCAATGAACTTGTTCGGGTCTGTATCTTCAAGGTACTGATTGTCGGCAGGCAGTGAATCGATTATATCAAAGTATTCTTCCTCTGTGAGGAAATCCATCTGGCTGATGCCGTCCTTTTCCTTGATGCCCGGCTGGATTACTACATACCTTTCGTAGTAAATGATCGAGTCCAGCTTCTTCGACTGAAGTCCGAGCAACGCTCCGATCTTGTTCGGCAGTGAGCGGAAAAACCATATGTGGGCTACAGGAACAACAAGTTGAATGTGCCCCGTCCTCTCCCTTCTCACTTTTTTCTCGGTAACTTCAACCCCGCAGCGGTCGCAAATGATGCCCTTATACCTGATCCTCTTGTATTTTCCGCAATGACATTCGTAGTCTTTTACAGGCCCGAATATCCTTTCGCAGAACAGCCCGTCCCTCTCAGGTTTATAGGTGCGGTAGTTGATAGTTTCAGGTTTCAACACTTCACCGTACGACCTTTCCAGGATGATCTCCGGAGAGGCAAGGCTTATGGTTATGTTTGAAAAATCGCTTGTAAAACTGGTGTCTTTTCTGAAAGCCATTTATCGTTATATATTTATTGTAAACACTTTTTATATTCGTCGAATCAGGGTGACTAATCGAACTTGACATCAAGTCCGAGCCCCCTGAGTTCATGTATGAGGACGTTGAAGGATTCCGGAACGCCGGCCTTAGGCATGTTTTCGCCCTTCACTATGCTTTCATAGCTCCTGGCCCTGCCCTGGACGTCGTCCGACTTGATCGTAAGTATCTCCTGAAGTATGTTCGATGCACCGAATGCTTCGATAGCCCATACCTCCATCTCACCAAAACGCTGGCCGCCGAACTGTGCTTTACCACCAAGCGGTTGCTGTGTGATGAGTGAGTAAGGTCCGATGGAACGTGCATGTATTTTATCGTCAACCATGTGGTGGAGCTTCAGCATGTAGATATACCCCACTGTAGTAGGTTGGTCGAAACGTACGCCTGTTTCACCGTCGTAAAGGTAAACCCTTCCGTCCTTCGGAAGCTTTGCCTTCTCCATCAATTCATTTATCTGCTCATAGGAAGCTCCGTCGAAAATAGGAGTTGCAAACTTCATGCCCAGTACTTTACCTGCCCATCCAAGGACTGTTTCGTATATCTGTCCGAGGTTCATTCGGGAGGGTACACCAAGCGGGTTGAGTACAATATCAACCGGGGTCCCGTCTTCGAGGAAAGGCATGTCTTCTTCTCTTACGATCTTTGCAACTATACCTTTGTTACCGTGGCGTCCCGACATTTTATCACCTACCTGCACCTTTCTCTTTTTGGCGATGTATACCTTTGCCATCTGAACGATGCCCGAAGGAAGTTCATCCCCAACCTGGTATGTGAATTTTTCGCGGTTATGCCTGCCAAGCAACTCTTTGTACTTGATGTTATAATTGTTTATGACCGTCTTGATAAGTTCATTCTTTTCCTTATCGGCCGTCCATTTGTTCGGGTTAACCGTTGTGTAGTCAATTCCAAGGAGCAGTTTCTGGGTGAACTTGGCCTTTTTCGGTATCAGCTCTTCCTTGAAATTACTGTACACACCCTGCGAAACCTTGCCGCTGAGAAGTACGGTCAGCTTGTCAACAAGTTTTGACTTTAGTTCAGCCGCTTTCTTGTCAAAATCCTTATCGAAATTGGTAAGAATATCCTTTTCCTTTACTTTCGATTTCCTGTCTTTGATAACCCTGGAAAAGAGCTTGTTTTCAATTACCACACCCTTCAGTGAAGGAGGAGCTTTCAGGGAAGCATTTTTCACATCTCCGGCCTTGTCGCCAAAGATCGCCCTGAGCAACTTTTCTTCCGGTGTCGGGTCACTTTCGCCCTTGGGGGTTATCTTACCGATGAGGATATCACCTTCATTAACATCGGCACCGATCCTGATAAGCCCTGTTTCGTCAAGGTCCTTGGTTGCATCGGCACTTACATTCGGGATGTCGTTGGTAAGCTCTTCGACTCCCCTTTTGGTATCCCGTACTTCAAGTGTGAATTCCTCTATATGGATCGAAGTGAAGACATCTTCCTTTACAAGGTTTTCGGAGACTACGATAGCATCCTCAAAGTTGTAACCCTTCCAGGGCATGAAAGCCACTTTAAGGTTACGTCCGAGTGCGAGTTCTCCTTCCTTGGTTGCATATCCTTCACAGAGAACCTGGCCCTTCTGTACCTTCTGCCCCTTCTTTACACTCGGTTTAAGAGTTATGCTGGTGTTCTGGTTTGTCCTCTTGAACTTTGTAAGTTTATATTTCTTCACATCGTCATCAAAACTCACCAGTTTTTCATTTTCATGGCGGGTATATCGTATGACGATCTCCTTGGCATCAACGTATTCAACAATACCATCTCCTTCGGCATTGATGAGCACCCTTGAATCATGAGCAACGTCTTTCTCGATACCTGTACCTACAATAGGAGCTTCAGGCTGCATAAGAGGAACAGCCTGGCGCATCATGTTCGAGCCCATGAGGGCACGGTTAGCATCATCGTGTTCCAGGAACGGGATCAAAGAGGCCGCAATGGAAGCGATCTGGTTCGGAGCGCTGTCGATCATGTCGATCTTGTCCCTTTCGGCAATCGGATAGTCGGCCTGGTACCTTGCCTTGACCTTATCATTTACGAAGTTGCCTTTTTCGCTGAGCGGGGCATTCGCCTGGGCGATCACCTTGGTCTCTTCCTCCTCGGCACTCAGATAAACCGGTTCTTCTTCAAGCTTTACCGAGCCCTTGTCGACTTTAATGTAAGGTGTTTCAATAAAGCCAAGGTTATTGACTTTTGCATAAACGCAGAGCGATGATATCAGCCCGATATTCGGCCCTTCCGGTGTTTCAATGGTACAAAGCCGGCCATAATGGGTATAATGGACGTCACGGACCTCAAATCCTGCCCTTTCCCTTGAAAGACCGCCGGGGCCTAAAGCTGAGATCCTCCTCTTATGAGTGATCTCTGAGAGGGGGTTGGTCTGGTCCATGAACTGCGACAACTGGTTGGTGCCGAAGAACGTATTGATAACCGATGAAAGTGTTTTTGCATTGATCAGATCGGCCGGGGTAAATACCTCATTATCCCTTACGTTCATCCTTTCCCTGATGGTCCTGGCCATTCTTGCAAGACCAACACCGAACTGAGAATAAAGCTGCTCACCTACGGTCCTTACACGCCTGTTACTGAGGTGGTCGATATCATCGACCTCAGTTTTCGAGTTGGCCAGCGCAATAAGGTGCTTGATGATGTCAATGATATCTTCCTTTGTCAGTACTTTGACATCGGCATCGACATTAAGTTTAAGTTTCTTGTTGATCCTGTAACGGCCTACATCCCCCAGGTCGTACCTTTTTTCGGAGAAGAAGAGTTTGTCAATGATACCCCTTGCTGTCTCCTCATCAGGTGGCTCAGCATTCCTGAGCTGCCTGTAGATATACTCTACAGCTTCTTTTTCGGAGTTGGCCGTATCTTTCTGCAGCGTGTTGAAGATAATGGTGTATTCACTGGTATTTACATCTTCCCTGTGCAGCAGTATTGATTTGACACCTGAATCCAATATCAGGTCAATGTGTTCTTTTTCGAGGATTGTTTCTCTTTCGATGATAACTTCTGTTCTTTCGATGGAAACAACTTCACCTGTATCTTCATCCACAAAGTCTTCGATCCAGGCTCTAACGACCCGTGCCGCCAGTGTCCTTCCCAGAACCCTTTTGAGCCCGGCCTTGCTGACCTTTACTTCTTCTGCAAGATCGAAGATCTCCAGAATGTCTTTGTCGGTTTCATATCCAATCGCCCTGAGCAGTGTAGTTACCGGAAGTTTCTTTTTCCTGTCGATGTAGGCATACATCACGTTGTTGATGTCTGTTGTAAATTCCATCCAGGAACCTTTGAAAGGGATGATCCTGGCTGAATACAACTGTGTACCGTTGGCATGAAGGCTGGTCCCGAAAAATACGCCCGGGGACCGGTGCAACTGTGAAACCACCACCCTTTCTGCCCCATTGATGATAAAAGTGCCTTTAGGGGTCATGTAGGGGATCATTCCAAGGTAGACATCCTGAATGATGGTTTCGAAATCTTCGTGTTCAGGGTCGGTGCAGTAAAGTTTCAGTTTGGCCTTTAACGGGACACTGTAGGTAAGCCCACGTTCCATACATTCATCAATGGAATACCTGGGCGGGTCTACAAAGTAATCGAGGAACTCCAGAACAAAATTGTTCCTGGCGTCGGTAATAGGGAAGTTTTCCGAGAAAACTTTATATAGTCCCTCATTCGCCCTGTTTTCAGGGTTCGTCTCAAGCTGGAAAAAGTCCTTGAAGGACTTTAGCTGGATGTCAAGAAAATCAGGATATTCAGCGTTTATTTTAGCGGACGCGAAATTGATCCTTTCGTTGTTTTTTGAAGCCAAGGTTCTTTATATTTTAATTCCCGGGAGGGAAGGTTAGCAGATGATTTTATTCGAATTTTTTATACACCGAACCGAACCCGGCTAATTAAAGCCAGGTTCGGCCGGTCCGTGCTAATAAATTAGCCGGTATGTTGTACTACTTAACCTCTACTTCAGCACCAGCTTCTTCAAGCTGTTTCTGCAGTGCTTCAGCTTCATCTTTGGTCACTCCTTCCTTGATGGCTTTAGGAGCGGAGTCGACGAGTTCTTTGGCCTCCTTAAGGCCGAGGCTTGTAAGTTCTTTTACAAGCTTAACAACAGCAAGTTTCGACTGGCCGGGAGCTTTGAGGACAACATCAAATTCTGTCTTTTCCTCAACTTCGCCGCCACCTTCGCCACCGCCTGCTCCTGGAGCTACGGCCACTGCTGCGGCTGCTGCCGGTTCAATGCCATGTTCTTCTTTAAGGATTTCAGCCAACTCGTTAACCTCCTTTACGGTTAAATTCACCAGTTGTTCTGCTAATTCTTTTAACTCTGCCATTTCTATTATGATTTAATTGTTTGCTAAAAAATTGATCTGATTATTAATACTAGTATTCCTATTCGGATTTTTCGGATAACGTTTTAAGGACTCCGGTAATGGTATTGCCACCCGACTGCAGGGCTCCGATCACGTTTCTCATAGGTGATTGCAGCAACGCGATAATGTCGGCTACCAATTCATCCTTCGATTTGATCGCTGCAAGGAAGTCGAGCTGATCGTCACCAAGATAGACCATCTCCTCAATGTAAGCTCCTTTGAGGATCGGCCTGTCAGATGTTTTCCGGAATTCCTTTATCAACTTGGCGGGTGCATTCCCTTTATCCGATAACATCAAAGATGTAGGTCCCGAAAGTATTTCATAAAGATCATTGAAATCTTTATCAACTTTATCCATGGCCTTTTTCAGAAGTGTGTTCTTCACTATTTGCAGATGCACCTCCTGCTTGTGGCAAAGGGCTCTGAGCTTAGTAGTCACTTCTGAGTCGAGGTCTGAAATATCGGCTACATATATGGTGTCATGGCTGGTAAGCTGTTCCGCCAGCGAGTCGATTAACTGATTTTTTTCTTCTCTGGTCATGTCGTTTATTTTTCCCTAATCACAGTTTTAAGCTGTAAAGGATTTGGGTTCGACTTGAACTCCGGGACTCATGGTACTTGAGAGATAGATACTTCTCATATAGGTGCCTTTGGATGCCGCCGGTTTCATCTTTACGATGGTCTGAAGAAGTTCGCGGGCATTTTCCACGATCTTCTGCTTTTCGAAAGAGACTTTTCCAACGGAAGAATGGATGATCCCATATTTATCCACTTTAAAGTCGATCTTACCACCTTTGGCATCTTCAACGGCTTTTCCGATATCCATTGTCACAGTACCCGTCTTTGGGTTGGGCATCAGTCCCCTCGGTCCAAGGATACGGCCCAGCGGGCCTATCTTTGACATAACGGGGGGCATGGTAATGACAACATCCACATCGGTCCAGCCACCTTTGATCTTATCTATATATTCATCAAGTCCCACATAATCAGCTCCGGCTGCCTTTGCTTCATCCTCCTTGTCGGGGGTGCAAAGAACAAGAATCCTTACGCTTTTACCGGTTCCGTGAGGCAAAGTGACTGATCCCCTTACCATCTGGTTTGCTTTTCTCGGGTCAACCCCAAGCCTGATGTTAATGTCGACCGAAGAATCGAAACCTGTAGAGGTAATATTCTTTACTATCTCGACTGCTTCGGAGAGGGGATAGGCCTTGCTTCTGTCGAACTGGCTCAGCGCTTCCTTCTGCTTTTTTGTTTTTTTTGTCATATTATCTCAAAAATTAGAGATGATTTTCAAGGAAAAAAACTTTTAATTATCGGTAAAAGGATTTTTTCCTTTCACAGTAATGCCCATGCTGCGTGCTGTCCCTGCGACCATTCTCATTGCCGATTCAACGGTAAAAGCATTCATATCGACCATTTTGTCTTCTGCGATAGCTTTTATCTGGTCCCATGAAATGGAGGCCACCTTGTTCCTGTTGGGTTCCGGGGAACCTTTCTTGGATTTGGTTGCTTCCAGTATCTGGACTGCTACAGGCGGGCGTTTAATTACAAAATTGAAGGATTTGTCCTTGAAAACAGTAATGATAACAGGAAGCAGTTTTCCTGCCTGATCCTGCGTACGTGCATTGAACTGTTTACAAAACTCCATTATATTCACGCCTTTGGCACCTAGTGCAGGCCCCACAGGCGGAGATGGATTGGCAGCCCCTCCTCTGATTTGTAATTTTATTAAACCACTTACTTCTTTTGCCATTTTAAATTTGGAGTTGAAGTGTTAATTAATGTGCACACCGGATTGATCATTCTTTTTCTACCTGCATGAAGTTCAGTTCGAGAGGGGTTTTCCTTCCAAAGATCTTGACCATGACCTTCAGCTTTTTCTTCTCTTCGTTGATCTCCTCGATCACGCCTGTAAAGCTGTTAAAAGGCCCGTCGATCACTTTGACGGTTTCACCGACTATGAAAGGAACATTAACTCCTTCTCCCTGTTCGGCAAGTTCATCAACTTTCCCCAGTATGCGGTTTACTTCAGAAGGCCTCATCGGACTCGGTTCACCTGCATTTCCCAGGAACCCGATAACATTCGGGATATTCCTGATAATATGAGGTATCTCACCGACGAGGGCAGCTTCTATCAGCACATAACCGGGGAAATAATTTCTCTCCTTGCTGATTTTCTTGCCTTTTCTCACCTGGTATACCTTTTCGGTAGGAATCAGTATCTGGGAGATATAATCCTGCAACTTCAGACGCGATATCTCACTTTCAAGGTATTCTTTTACCTTTTTTTCCTTACCACTGATCGCCCTGATCACATACCAATTTTTAACCTGTTGTTCTCCCATACTAAATAATCAATTCCCAACAAAAAGATGAATGTAACAATCCAGAAAGTGCGTATTATTGAAGGAACCCATAAAGGGCCTCCAATACTGATCTAACTGAGATATCCATCAGATAAACGACAAGTGCGATTATCAGGGAAGCAATGGATACCACTATTGCGCTACTTTGAAGCTCACTCCAGCTTGGCCAGGAAACTTTATGTACAAGCTCTTCGTAACTATCTTTTAAATAACTGACAACCTTGGATTTAGCCATTTGTATCTTTTTTATTGGCACGGGTGGTAGGACTCGAACCCACAACCAATGGTTTTGGAGACCACTACTCTACCAATTGAGCTACACCCGTTTATAAAACAGCTTTTAATAACCGCCTAAAGGCTTGCCGTCGGGCAAACCTTTATAGCGGATTATATGCTGAATTCAGTTTACTCAATAATATCAGTAACCTGGCCGGCACCTACTGTCCTGCCACCTTCACGGATAGCAAAACGCAGTCCCTTGTCCATGGCTACCTCAGCAATGAGGTGAACTTCAATTGTAAGGTTGTCACCAGGCATCACCATTTCTACACCTTCCGGAAGTTTGATCTCTCCGGTTACGTCGGTTGTCCTGAAATAGAACTGCGGACGGTAGTCATTATGGAAAGGTGTGTGGCGACCGCCTTCTTCTTTCTTCAGGATATAGACCTCAGCTTTGAATTTTGTGTGAGGTGTGATCGATCCCGGAGCAGCAATAACCATACCACGGGTGATTTCCTTTTTGTCAATACCCCTGAGAAGCAATCCGGCGTTATCACCGGCTTCGCCCCTGTCGAGGATCTTACGGAACATTTCCACACCTGTTACAACAGACTTGAGCTTTTCGGCACCCATACCAATAATGTCGACTCCTTCACCAACCTTGATGACACCTGATTCAATCCTGCCGGTTGCTACGGTACCCCTACCTGTAATTGAGAACACGTCCTCAACAGGCATCAGGAACGGCTTATCAACATCACGCTGCGGGAGCGGGATCCAGCTGTCACAAGCCTCCATCAGTTCGAATACCTTTTCAACCCATTTTTCTTCTCCGTTGAGAGCGCCCAGAGCAGAGCCCTGGACAATAGGTGTATTGTCACCATCGAATTCATAGAACGAGAGAAGTTCCCTGATCTCCATTTCAACGAGTTCAAGAAGCTCTTCGTCATCTACCATGTCGACCTTGTTCATAAATACCACAAGACTGGGTACACCAACCTGGCGCGCAAGAAGGATATGCTCCCTGGTCTGGGGCATAGGGCCGTCGGTTGCAGCTACCACGAGAATAGCACCGTCCATCTGGGCAGCACCGGTTACCATGTTCTTAACATAGTCGGCGTGTCCGGGACAGTCAACGTGTGCATAGTGCCTGTTCTCGGTTGTGTACTCAACGTGGGCAGTGTTGATGGTAATACCCCTTTCTTTTTCCTCGGGTGCATTATCGATTTCATCAAACGATTTAAACGATGCCAGGCCCTTGTTCTGCAGGTTCAGTGTGATCGCTGCAGTCAAAGTGGTCTTACCATGGTCAACGTGTCCAATAGTTCCAATGTTTACGTGAGGTTTACTCCTTTCAAAGGTTTCTTTTGCCATATCATTCTACATTTAATAGGGTTATCTTTTCAATGCAATTGAGCCAATGACGAGAATTGAACTCGTGACCCCTTCCTTACCAAGGAAGTGCTCTACCCCTGAGCTACATTGGCTAAAAGAGCGGAAGACGGGGATCGAACCCGCTACCTACAGCTTGGAAGGCTGTCGCTCTACCAGATGAGCTACTTCCGCATGGTAAAGTTGGAGTTAGAGTTATTCTGTGAGTGATCAATAACCATTATCTCGCACTCAAACTCACACTCAACTGGTGGGGAGGGAAGGATTCGAACCTCCGAAGGCGAAAGCCAACAGATTTACAGTCTGCCCCATTTGACCGCTCTGGAACCTCCCCGAATGAACCATTCCGAAAAAGGCGGAATTGAGCCGATGGACGGATTCGAACCGCCGACCGGCTGATTACAAATCAGCTGCTCT
>CAZXWD010000103.1:0-3020 GCA_964644135.1 uncultured Bacteroidales bacterium
CTCGGTCCCCCTCCCTACTGGTAGGGAGGGGGAAGGCGAAGCCAGGGGGAGGGTATGGAAGATGAATAATAATAGGAGTAGGACCCAGCACCCAGCACCCAGCACCTAAAAAACAAATAACTAATTGCTAATCACTAAAATACAAAATATCATCACCATGAAAACACTGATCAAAACAATCATTTTGACATTGGCAATGGGACTGTTCACAGGCAACGCCGTTGCACAGGAAGAGAAAAAAGAAAAGAAGCAAAAGAAGATCGAAACGATCGAGATCCAGACCTCCGCCATCTGCGGGATGTGCGAAGAGCGCATCGAGAACGACCTTGCCTATGAAAAAGGTGTAAGGTACGTCGACCTGGACGATAAGACAAAGATCGTAACGGTAGAGTACAAAACATCGAAGACCAATCCTGACAAGATCAGGAAGGCGATCTCTATGATCGGTTACGACGCCGATGATGTGGAAGCAGACAAGGAAGCCCACGACAAGCTCCCGGCCTGCTGCCAGAAAGGCAATGAGCCGCACTAGGCTTCACCCCATTAACCATTAAACTTCTATTGAGATATAATTATAAACCTGATTGTTACCCACCCCCTCGATCCCCCTCCCTGCTGGCAGGGAGGGGGAAGGCGAAGCCAGGGGGAGGGTACAAAAATGATTTATTCCAAATTAATAAATGACCTTGCAAAATAGAAAACTCTGGAACCAGGCCTTTGCCCTGGCCATTTTTACCATCGTATTCAATATTATTGAAGGCGTGGTATCGATTTGGTTTGGGCTTGAGGATGAGGCCCTGACACTTTTCGGGTTCGGGCTCGACAGCTTTGCCGAGACCATATCGGCCCTGGGCATAGCTGCCATGATCACACGGATAAGGAAGAATCCGGGATCGGACAAGGGCCGGTTCGAGGTTACGGCGATGAGGGTTACCGGCTTCAGCTTTTTCCTTTTGTCGGCCGTGCTGGCTGCAGGGGCCGTAATGAACATCATCCAGGGGAACAAGCCTGAGTCAACTGTTGCAGGGATCATTATCTCCCTTATTTCCATTGCATCGATGACTTTCCTGATCGTGGCCAAGAAACGGCTGGGCAGAAAGCTGAACTCAAGGCCCCTCATAGCCGATGCCAACTGCAACCTGGCCTGTGTATACATGTCGGTTGTGCTGCTGGTGGCCAGCGGCGCCTTCGAGCTCTTCGAGGTCGGCTTTATCGATATCCTTGGTACGGCAGGAATTATCTACTTCTCCGTTAAGCAAGGTATCGAATCATTCCAGAAAGCAAAAGGCATTGAGTGTGAGTGTGAAACCGAGGATCACTAATTACCAGTTACCTTTTCTTTAAAAACTCCAGCTCGGTAAAATCAAAATCGGGGTTAGGGATATCCACCTGCATCTCATATACTTCCCCCTGGTCATTAATGAGGAAATTGACCAGTCCCTTCGGCAGGGAAGTGATCTGCTTCAGCTCGACCTGCCAGGTGTTATACTGCCAGTGGTCGAGGTGGCCGATGGCCTTGCCTGTTGGCTTAAAGTCGACCATCATCCGGCCGTCTTCCATATAGACCACAGCATCACCATACATCTCTGAAGTGTAAGTGCCGAGATAGGATTCTACAGGCAGTGTGGGATTGCTGTTCTTAGCCCGTTCCTCTTCAGCTTTTTCGCGGGCTTTTTTCTGGTTCGCCTCACGTAGTTTGATAAGTTCGAGGAAGTCTGCACTCCAGTCTTTTTCTTCCTCATTTTCAAGGATTTCATCCATTATTTTGAACCTGAGAGGATAGTACAGGCTGGTATTTTTGTTGGTCAGTATGGTGAACCCCAGGTTTTCTTCAGGGATGAAGGTTGTGTTGGTGATAAATCCGTCGTATCCGCCCCCGTGACCGATCACCTTTTTGCCCAGGTAATCGTGCACCGACCAGCCCAGGCCATAGCCCCTGAAATGTGTGGATGGATACATGCTCTCCGACCAGGCACTTATTCCCAGGGGCGTAACAACCGACCACATCTCCCTGAACCGTTCCGCTTCAATGAGTGTATCGCCATCAAACGTCACCCCTTTGTTCATCTGGAATATCAGCCATTTCGATACATCGTTAACGCAGGAGATCAGGCCTCCGGCAGCCGCCACATTGTCCCAGTTTTGCCATTCGATGGTGATCTGGCTATCGTCAACATCGTTATGCGGGGCAGAAACATTTTCCATCCCGGGGAGGTCGTTTACGGAGGTCACAGTCCGGGACATTTCCAGCGGATCGAGGATCCTTTCCCGGATGAACTCGTCACAGTCTTTGCCGCTAACTTCCTCTATTATCAGTCCGGCGGCAATATACATGATATTGTTATAGCCATAATGCGCCCTGAAACCATAAGTGGGCTCGCAGTACCGGGCCCTTCTAACCACCTCTTCGCTGCTGTAGCCGGTCCCCCACCAGATAAGGTCGCCGCTGAAAGTCTTGAGCCCGCTTCTGTGTGTCAGAAGATCTTTGATTGTCATATTTTCTGATACATAGGGGTCATAAAGCTTGAACCAGGGCAGGTATTCCCTCACTTTGTCATTCCAGTTGATCTTACCCTCATCCACCAGCATGGCAAGGGCTGCTGTTGTAAAAGATTTTGAATTCGAAGCTATCGCGAAAAGCGTGTTCGGGTCGGCCGGCTCGCCGGTGTCCACGTTACGGGTTCCGTAGCCTTTTGAAAAGATAATTTCACCGTCTTTGACTATTGCAACGGCCATTCCCGGCACCTCCCAGTCTTCGAGTGCCTGTTCGAAATATACGTCCAGCCTTTCAAGCTTTTTATTCAGTGATCTCTGGGATGTAGCTGAAAGAGCTAAAGAGACCAGGATAATCAGGGTAAGGATCTTTTTCATTTTTTTGACTTATTAGTAAGGCAAAACTAAGAAAATAGATATTCACTCAGTGACTATAGTTACTGAGTGAAGAAATTATCATCACACCAATACCCTCTAAATCAATCGCATCAATAAATCAACATGTGTTTTGATCGAAAACGCTCTAA
>CAZXWD010000103.1:3120-10109 GCA_964644135.1 uncultured Bacteroidales bacterium
TACCTTTTCACTCAGTAACTATAGTCAGTGGGTGAAAGTCCTAAACCTCTACCTCACCACCAAAACCTTTTCCACCTCATAGACCTTTTCCTGATCACTGAAAAGAAGGATGTATAACCCCTGGCTCAATGATTTTATATTTACCATAATATTATCCTGTCCTTCCGGGATAATAAGCCCCCTTTCAACTACTCCAAGCGTATTAATTATTTTAACGGACCTGTTGGTGTGGATCTTTTCATCAGTGAGCATGAGATAACCATCAGCAGGGTTCGGGAAAACTTTCACCTGTTCCGAAAGATGATTACCGGGGATTTCCCCTTCATCTATAATAACCGGGGCACCATACTCGTAAGGGCCCATATCAATTATTTGTACCCCATCGCCATCACCGTCCCAAACACGGGTGTTGCCAATCAGATCATTGTAGGGGAGGTAAAGGCCTGTTGTATCCGGTGTACCGGCATCTATACAGGGAGAGCCATCCTCGAGGGAATAAGGGTGATCGCCGGAAAGTATAAAGAGGGGATCCTGGTCGATATTACCTTCCGGCCAGATCATGGTTACAGGGCCGTTCAGGAAGATACCATCTTCTCCGTCCTGGATATCGGAGTGCTGTACCCATAAAGTATCGTTATCCGAAGATTTTATGGTATAAAGTACCTGGGCCTGACCTGTATTGTTCCAGAAGATGTTGTTGGTGAGCTTCAGGCCATCGCGGTAGCAGAGAAGAGCCACATTATTGTTCTCCGTAAAAGTGACATTTGTAAGTATTGAATTCAGGGAATCAAGCTCATAGTGGTCCTCATAAATTCCCACACCGCCTGCCTGTTGAGATACGAAATTATTGGCAAACAATGAGCCCCGGATGTGAGGTGAGGTATATTGTGCCCAGACGCCACCCCCTTTTATTGCATTATTAGCTTCGAAGTCAGTGTTAACAATCGAGACTGATTTATTCCTGTTCATATACAAGCCTCCCCCGAGCTCGTCGCAGGTGTTGTGTTGGATCTTTGAATCTTCCAGCCAGAGTGAATCCAAGTAATCTAAAAATATCCCGCCTCCGGATGTAGCATTATTGTCCTCTATCACTGTGTTGTATATCTCAAGGGCGGGCATGTATCTTGCATCTAAACCGCCACCGGTTTCCGCCATATTATGGTCCAGCCGAACATCCCTCAAAATCATTTTTCCACCAGAACAGTAAATTCCACCACCTTCATCATCGGTGTAATTGTCTGTGATCCTGACATTGAAGAGATACATATCAGAAGCATAGGAACGCACCCCTGCTCCAGAGTAAAAATTGCCACCGGTAATAGTGAGGTCTTTTATGAGCGGTATGGTATCGCGGTGGGCGCTCAGCACCCGTGTCGAATCTTCACCATCCAGTATGGTGCCCCACCTTGACTCTCCAACCAAACTGCAATGGTTAACCATGCTGACCGGAAACCGTTCACCAGTCGCCGACTTACTATAGGTCCCATTGGAAAGATGGATCGTGTTTTGATGGTCCTTGTCGAGCCGGAGTTTTGAAAAGGCATGATAGATGTTCTTAAACGGATCATCAGGCGTGAGGCCTGTATTGGAGTTATCACCTGCAGGGGAAACATAGACATCAGCATCGATCTGCTCCATTTTGGCATTCAGGATATCAAACGTAAACATGTTCCTGTCATAGGCATGATATTCTGTTGGATACATCACTGTGAAAGTGTCAACGACAACATGAATAGTGTCATGTGTGGACAGGAGGTCTGATCCGCGCCCGGCAGTATTCAAGAAAATATTGCAACGGTTTATACTGTCGAAATTGGCATGGGGGTAAAGTGACCAACCAATTGCGCCTCCTGCATACCTGGCATGGTTAAAAGAAACGGTTGAGTTTGACAGATCCAGCAGGGCATCCCTGAAACAATATATCCCGCCCCCGTAATAATCTGCTGTATTTTCTGAGATAGTTACATTATATAGCTGCGTGTGTGAATCCTCATCACAGCAAACTCCGCCCCCCTGGTCCGTAGCTGTATTCCCAATTATATCAACACTGTCGAGGATGGCTGATGAATAGCCGGTAAACAATCCTCCTCCATCTTCTGATTGATTGAAACTGATAGTTGAATTATAGATCCACAATGAATCCCTAGAGTAAACACCTCCACCTTTTTCCGAAGCAATATTGCTGTATATATTACAATTATTTATTGCAATCTTTTTATTGCTATAAATAGCTCCTCCGTAATCCTCTGCCGAGTTCCCCGTGAGGTCTATATTTAAAAGTGTAAGAAGCTGCCCTTCGTAACCTGTAACTAGTATCCCACCACCAGATTCGGCTGAATTGTCTTTTACAAGCAAATTGTATATTTCAGGATTTGATTCACTGATATATATGCCCCCTCCACCAGAACTACTTGAATGATTGTCTGTGATCTGCAGGTCGTTCAGGACAGGGCTTGCTTCATGACAATAAATTCCAGCACCAGCCCCCCAGGAATTATTGCCGGTAATGATCAATCTCTCCAGAACCGGGTCCGATCCATAAATGTAGATACCCGCCCCTGAACTTTCTGAACCACCCTTTACTGTAAGGTCACTGACCTGGTTGTTATGTGAATTGTACAGCCGCATCACCAGGGAACTTGCTTCTGCGTCTAAAATAACCAGGCTATCAGCGGTTCCCGTAATGTGAAGGTTGTCCATCAGGTTGACCGGAAAAAACTCCCCGTTATTTGAGGGACTGAAGGTCCCATCCAGCAGGTGAATATTGCGTGGTATTGAATCATTGATAATAACAACTGACATGGCATGATAGATCGTCTTAAACGGATCATCTGCAGTCAGTCCGCTGTTGCTGTTATCTCCATCGGGAGAGACATAAACATCATCCTCTACCTGGGTTAATTTAGCATTCAAAATGTCAAAATCAAATGCCTCGAGGGGAGAAGCATGGAACTGAGTTGGGCTCATCACAGTGAAGGTATCCACGATCACCGGAGTATCAAATTCTGTAGTCAGGTCATTCCCTGTCGTTGCATGGTTCAAGTAGATATTGCAACGATCAACAGAGTCGAATTGGAGAATTCCGAAATCGGGGTAACCGTAGATTTGCATCCCACCCCCTGATCCTGCCTTGTTATAGCAGATTGTAACGTTGCTTAAAATTGGTTGATAATTTTTCATTGATATACCCCCTCCGCCTCCCCCTGCCTCATTGTTTCTGATCAACAGATTACTCAACTCGGGGTGAAATATATTATACCAATCCTGATTATACAACCAGATCCCTCCTCCCTCTTCTGTTGCATGGTTTGACTCGATGGTACAATTGTTGATCTCAGGTTCAAGGCTACCAACAATACAAATACCACCTCCCTTAATAGCATCATTTCCGGTTATCTTCAAATCATTAAGAAGTGCATTTGACCCCAAATTAATTCCCCCTCCATAATCTGCTGATCCTCCCGAGATACGCAATGATGACACCTCATTATAAATGCTTTCATCCGTGATAATGACAGAACCATTGCCATCAGCAATTAAGATGGATGAATCTGGCCCTGTACCTGTGAGGTTCACGAGATTCCTTAAATAGATAGGAAAGAACTCATAATTGGTTGAAATGCTGTAAGTTCCTGAAGATAGGTATATGGTATTCGTATCGCCTGAAGATATAATCATCTTCGAGTTGGCAGTATGTATTGTCTTCAGAGGATTTCCCGCAGTAAGGCCACTATTGCCGTCATCACCGTCTGGCGAGACATAGAAATCGGAATTAACCTGGGCATACTTTCCATGCTGAATGTCAAAAACGAATTGTGACGGATCGATAACATGAAATTCATTTGGATTCAAGACTGAAAAGGTGTCTACTGTTATTACTATCGAATCACTTCCTCCGGGATATATATCATTTGCCCTTAATGCCCTGTTTGAATGGATGTTACACCTAATCAATGAATCCATGGTCAATATGTTATTATTTGAAATACCATATATCCCTCCTCCCCAGTTGGCTGAATTTTCAATTATATCGACACCTGATAAATTTAGCAGAGATTGATTGGTAAAGAGCACTCCACCTCCCAACTCATTTGATGAATTCCTGTAAATAAGCGTATTTGAAATAGTTATCTCTCCGTGTCTTACATTTAGACCTCCTCCTCCCTCATTGTAGTAATTTCCTACTTCCTCTGCAGTATTGTAACTGATCCAAGAATTATCAATTTTGCTGCTCGAAATATTTATATGTAAACCTCCACCATTTGCAGCTCCATTTCCAATTATTCTAAGGTGGTCCAACGAGGGGCTGGCCCGGTCAATCCTTATCCCCCCTCCGGCATATGCTCCTCTACCATTAGTAATAGTTAAGCCCGATATCCTGGTGGTCGAATCTTCATCCATCAGAATAGAAAGAACTGTACCGTTCTCACCCCCATTGATTATCGTTGATGAAATGTATGAAGTATCACCTGTAGTTAAAAAATGGGACGCCAATGTAATATTCTTACCTCTCAAAGAATCATTCTCAACATAGCTCCCTGGCGCCACCAGCACAGTATCTCCTTCCATGGCCGCATCAATCCCCTCCTGGATGGTAGGATAATCGGCAGGGACATTTATAACCTGGCTCTTTACTTCAATTGCAAGGCATATCAGGATAAAAAATATTATTCCTGGAAAGAGTCTTGGCATTATCTGGTTTTTGGAAAAGTAAATATAATGAATTTCTTCCCCTAAATATTCACTCAGTAACTATAGTCACTGAGTGAAGAAATTATCATCACAACAATACCCTCTAAATCAATCGTATCAATATACCAACATGTGTTTTGATCGGAAACGGTCTAACTGCTGAATTCGGGGTTTTTACCGTTTCACTCAGTAACTATAGTCAGTGGGTGAATAAAAAAACCCCGGCTCTCACCGGGGCAACTTGCGTGTTTAAAACCTAATTCTATTATGTGGGTCGTGTCTTAGCTGCAACCACCCGACGACTTCGAGCTTGCAGTCTTTGTGTTCGGTACCAGAACAGCGTCAATTACATGGATCACACCATTTGAACCTTCAAGGTCGGTGATCACTACGTTGCTCTTGTCAACCATCACACCATCTTTTACCTTTACCTTCAGCGAAGCCTTGTCGTTAAGGGTCGGTACTTCGCCGCTGGCTACGTCAGACGACATTACCTTGCCGCTTACCACATGGTAAAGCAGTATCGGTGTCAGATCTTCTTTCGAGAGATCTTCTATTCCGTTCACTCCCAGTGCATCAAAAAGTTTGTCGAATGCATCATTCGTTGGAGCAAATACTGTATAAGGTCCCTTGGCGCTGAGTGCGTCAACGAGGTCAGCCTTTACAACGGCGTCTACCAGCGTCGAGAAACGGTCATCTGCCGAAGCAATCTCTACAATGGTCATTTTCTTCATCTTCTTGGCCGATTTGCCATCATTGGCAGCAGCCTGGAAAATGAAACCAAATGAAATAAGAATTGCGAGTGTCTTTAATACGATGTTTGATTTGATAGTTTTCATAGTTGTGTGTATTTTGTGTTTTATAGAGACGAAACAAGCTCAAGTCACTTTTGTTTAACTTTTTTATGAAATCGTTAAACTTTTTTTAGTTTTTTAACATTTCCAGCCCTCTCCCCGTTTAAGTCCGCCCATAATTAACACAAGGCTTGACAGGGACTCATATACAAATCATAACATATTTAATTCCAGTTTCTTAATTATCTGTTAATTTGACGAAATAGCTTGCCAAAATTTGTCTTCTATATTATTTTTACTGTTACCAATTAATTTACCGTGTCCCGCACAGTCTATATAAAGGCTCTACTGGTCCTCGGCCTGTTCCTCTTCCAGCATATTTCACGGGCCCAGGAGATATTCTTTGAATTACAGGTAGACCCCAACCCTCCCGTTTATGCCTATGAATGGGAACAAAATCCCGAACTGGTGGTGATGTACGTTACGAGCATCTCGAGCGGACCGGTGGACGTGAAGCTAAGAGGAAGACTATTCAACAGCGCCGGCGACCTGGTAGGTGAAACAGACGACTTCGCAGTTCCGTTAGTCACCCTTCAGCCCGAACTTAATGTTCTCTATCCCGGCGAGATCATCCCGGGCTCAGCCTTTCAGTTTTATGGGGATTTTGAGGAAAATGTGATCCGCACCAACCGTATCCCCGAAGACAATTACACTCTATGTGCCGAGATCATCGACCCGGAAACCCTGCAACCCCTCACCGCTGAACAATGCGCATACTTTTATGTCCAGGGATACGAACCCCCCTTCCTGATATACCCTGAAGATGGCGCCGAATTCACCGGGGAGGGACTCATGGACGTCGTCTTTCAGTGGACCCCGGTCAACCCGGCCCCACCCTCAATGTTTGTTTTCTACAAGTTCGGACTGTTCGAGCTTTTTGAAGGCCAGGAACCACGTGAGGCAATCCTCTCCAACCCGCCGGTCTACGAAGAGATGGTACCCGGCGAAACCGCGATCCCCTATCCCCCCGATATCATTTTACCCCGCACCGACCAGGAATATGTGTGGTCAGTGCAGCCCACGAACGAAGGAGGGGACCTGCTCACCGGCGGCGACGGCTGGTCGGAACCGTTCACCATCTATATAAAAGGCGACACTTCAGCCTTCGCAACCAAACGACCGGTATTCACGAAAGAACCTGTCGTAACAAAGGAGCCTGTCCCCGGCGACACAATTGTTGAGGAAGAGGACACCGTCAATACCGTAACACCTTATGAACCCTATCATGGAAGAATAGTCCTCGACACTGTCTGGGAAGAAGACAGCACATGGCAATATACCCAGGTATATATCCTCGACACTACCTACCGTGACAGAAGCGACACGATCGTCGAAGACCTGCCCCCTATTGAAGAGATACCCCCCGATACGATCATCATCCCTCAACCTGAGCTTTGCGGACCCTCCTTCAGGAAAGAACCGGCCAATCCCATCGACCTCGGA
>CAZXWD010000104.1:0-10054 GCA_964644135.1 uncultured Bacteroidales bacterium
ACACACAATGGAAGACGAGGAGGTCCCGGAGTTCAGCTCCGTTGGGGATCTGCTGTATGATAAACTGGTCGTCAATCCCGAGCACGAACTGATCAGGCTTGAATACCCTGTACACAAACTTTCCGCCGGGGAAGCCATCAAGAATAAGGGCAACTATTTTGTAATGGTCTTCAGGGAGCCGGATTCAGGAAAAGTCAGGTTCATTAACCTTTCTGTGTTGTTTGTATACCTCCTTAACAGGATAATGCTGGAAGGAAAACCCGCAATTTCATTCACCGAGGATATAATGAAACAGTTCAATATCCAGGATAAAGATCTTGTTCTTAAAAGTATTGAGGCGTTCCTGGGCGATATGATAAGACAAAAGGCAATCCTGGGATTTTCAGCCAAAGCTTGACCATTTTATTTCGAATCATCCGGATGACCCCATAATTGAATTGTGACTTTTCGAGGCGGACCAATCCTGAACATTTACAGCCTGACCGTATATCTTAGTTCCCCCTGAAATTCACTGTACGTTCCGGGACCCAGTCTCTGGTCGTTGTTGGCAAGCGATACCCGTAACCCTATTGTGTGCCTCTTGAAGGGGCTGTAACTCGCATTCAGGGTGTTCCTGAAAACCAGCCGTTGCCTTTCACCGTCGCGGCGAATGAATACGAACATCGAGGTAAGCGAAGCCTGCAGTTTCCTGTCTTTGGTGCGTATGCCGGTCATGAAACCCGGGGAATAGCGGGTGGCCGGAACGCCGGCTGACTTGTAGCTGTTAAGGATGAAGGTTGGCGCAACATGCCATATCGACTTTTGTGGCGCGATCCTGTACAGCAGGTTAAGGTAAAGGCTCCTGAATTCAGCAGCCCCGGGTTGGGCGGCTTTGTTGTCCGATTTCTGGTACCCGCCATGCACCCTGAACATATGGTTGAATGAAGAGGATCTCATTTTATGGGTTACACTCGCATTTACGTTATTGATCTGCTGTTCGAGAAGGGTGGAGTCGCTAATGCCGCCTATGGCCAACTCCTGCCGGGTCACATAATTGGAAAAGCCGGCCCTGAAGTTCCATTCCGGTGAATGGATGTAATTGACCGTAACATTGAGGATGTTCTGGAAGCTGTTGGCGCTCCGGTTGTTCAGCAGGTTATTTCGTTGTAACCCAAACCTGAGGAAGGCATTCACTTTCCTTTTGAGCACTGCAAATCTTGTATAGAGGCTGGCCCTTTCAATGTCGTTCCTGATGTACCAGGCCCCCATCGACTGGAAATCCGGTTCTATGCGGTCGTAATCCAACCCCGCCGTGATTTGTTTGTGGCGATATTCCAGTTTTGATTTAATGGCAAAGAGATACTGGTTCGATTTTCTTAGCGGCAGGAACACACTCATCAGGTTTGCCACCCCAAGGTCGGTATTTTCAGGCTCGCCCACCCTGGTATCCCTGCTGTAGGCGCTGAGGGCAGCATCAAATTCAAAATAGAAGCGCTGGAGTATCCGCTGGTAAACCCTGAGCCCGAGAACGGCATTCTCTTCAGGGTTTACCCTCCCTGCCTGCAGGGAGTCGAGGGAACTCTCCCTGTCTTTCCCTTTCAGGAAGATCAGATCAACATAATTGTGTTCTGTCCCATACCCGACCCTCGCAGCAAACCCTGCCCTTCGGTAGGCCGGAAGGTTTGCTGCCGTTGTATCGAGCGCGATGGCGCGTCCAAAGCGCCCTGCAGTGAAGCCGAACCGGAACCTTTTCCGCTGGATCTCAACCCCGGCCCCGAGAATGGTCTTTCCGGCCAGTGTAAGCGGTGAGAAACGGACATTCCGGTGGCCCAGGTGGATGGTCAGCCAGTCCTTGTACTCAGGGCTCAGCCCTATTTTATTGAACGATTGCCGGAATTTATCCTGGTAAGTACCCAGCACATAGTTCATCGGGATATCCCAGCCTTTATAGGTTATCCTGTGGTTACCAAGAAGCCTGAACCCTAATGGATCGCGTCGCTTAAAGTTGCTTGTGGTAGAATAACCTGAAAATTCAGCCGTAACCGATCCGGATACTTCGACTTCATCATTGAATAGATAGACCTGGGCGCCTGATTCGAACGGAAAGGCCCAGATCAGCAATAATGCCGGCAGCACAACCCTTATGGCGTTTTTCGCCGTCATAGGAGCATCAGTTATCGTTATCGGGATTGTATTCGATCACCAGCGGTGCACTCATCCGCCACCTTGTGTCGTATGTCTTTATGTGGTATATCCAGCGTTTTTCAACATCCGCCACCCTGTCGACATAGTAAAGCCGGTCTTTCTTTGTTTCCGCAATGTCCAGCTTCCTGCCTGTTTCGGGATCGATCCTTGAAACGAGGTACCCTGCGGTACGCGGGGCTGTTACTCCTTCCCATTCTATAACCAGGTCATCCTTCTTTCTGGTTATTTTCCCTGAAGGAGGTGCAACGGGCTTCTCGAATTCATCATAATCGACCGAGAAGGAAGGGGACCTGTCGCTTTCATTGCCTGCATTGTCAAACGCGGTAATGCTGTATACGAACGTGCCGGAGCTTTCCAGTGTGTCGTTGGTGCTGTTTTGTTTTGTTTCCCCTGCCGGGATGAAGTTTCCTTCACTTTGTTCTGAGCGGTAAACCCGGTAACCTGCTGCATCCTCTTCAAATGATGATGTCCATTCGATCGAAACAACATTGCCTTTCCTGGTAAGTGATGTGATCACCGGGTGCTGGGGCGGGGCTATGTCGGGCATCCTGGCCTTAACCATCTGGGATGGCCCTGATCGGTTATAGCTGTTGTCAATGGCATATACCAGGTAACCGTAGGTTGTTTGTGAGATGGCCGGCAGTGAGTCAACATAAAAGGTATCGGCAATGATCTCATTGGTGAGGAGGAAACGTGTTTCGAAAAGGTCGTCGCTGGCACGCTCCACTTCATAACCGGCTATATCCTCCTCAATATTTTCATCCCACCGTATCGTAATGACACCCGTATCTGCAATTGCAATGACGTTTTGCGGAGGTTCCGGGGCTGTTTCATCGATATAATAATAATGAAGGGTATCGGAAGGCCGGCTTTTCATGCCTGCCTGGTTCACTGACCGGATGTAATAATAGTGGTGCTGGCCTTCTTCCACCTCAAAATCGATCCAGGATTTCCTGTTTTCGAGCAGAAGGGTATCCCTGGGGAAGGCCCTTATGAAATCATCCTCGCGTGAACTGCCTTTATACACTTCAAAGCCTTTTACCAGTTCGTTTTCATGGTCCCATTCAACCAGGAGGCCCGTCCCGAAAAGTTTGGCCCTGAGGTTATTGGGCGGACCGGCAGGACGGGTATCCATCGGGATGACTTCGATCACCTGGCTGGTAGGGCCGGTAAGCCCGAAAGCATTCACCGCCCTCACTGAGTAGAAATATCTTTTGCCGTTTTCGAGGTATTTATCGTTATATTCCTGTACATCCTCCCCTGAAACAAAATCACCGGAAGAGATGGTTACGGGCAGCAATCCATAGAGGGTCATCTCTTCAAAAGGCCCCCGGCGGCTTTCACCCCTGTAGACCCGGTACGTTACTATTTCGCCGCTGCCGATCTCATCCTTGTGCTTGTCCCACTTCAGGTTAGCGCCCTGGTGCTTTGGTGTCCCGGTAAAATTTTCGATGCCCGGGATGACATCCCTGCCTGCCAGGCTTATACTTTCTGATGTCGTATGCTCTTCTTCATTTTCATTGATGACAGCAGTGATCCGGTATTGCACTTCAGAAAAACCGCTGATAGCGCTGTCGATATAAATTACGCCCAGTAAGTTGCCCAGCCCTGGGTTGACGAGTGTCATCAGTTCCATGAAAGAAACTGCTTCTTCATCTTCCAGGAATTCATTGTAAACTTCATCCGTGATATCTCCCGGTGGATCAGCAGCGCCAAAAAGCTGCAGGAACATTTCAGCCTTGTATCCTGCCTGTTCCCGGATCTGCTGCTCGTCACGGATAAATCCCAGCGGCTGACCGGTTAGCCGTTCCCAGTCAGTTTCGTTATCCGCCCTGCGGTAAATATGATAACCTTCTATCCCGACTTCATTCACTACGGGCCATCTTACATACAGTTTATCTCCCGCATTAAACGTGAGTACCTGAGAGAAACCTTCAACAGAGACCATCACCAAAATGGCCGTAAAAACAAGAAGTAATATTTTAAAACACTTTCTCATCCTTTACAAATACGTTTGATATCCTACTTCAACACCTGCTGAGTCTTCATAGAACCAGACATCCCACGAAACATTGGCCTCGCCCTCCACAGACAGGTAGGTTGGACTTGCCTTAAGGTTGAGCGAAAGGTCCACCGCTCCTGAAATAATATCTGCGGTACCGAGCGGGGTGTCGAGGTCGACGTCCCAGTCGCCGTGGAAGGCAACTCCTACATCCAGTTCCGAGCGTGCATTGTAGTAATGGAAATGGCCTGATGCATCAACATTTATCACGATCAGCACCTCTACGGGCCAGATGGGTATCCCGCCGTTGAAATTGTACCAGAGCCTGCCGTCCAGCTTGATATGCTCGGAGGTTATGTCGATGGAAGCACTGGCCTGCAATGCCTGCAGGAATGCCCCCCTGATGCTTTCGCTGCGGATGAACATATCGGATGGGGAGAACAGGTAATTGATCTTTCCTTCAAAGATGAAGATATCGCCCTCTGCATCTGGGATGCCTACAAACATAGCCACATATCCCTCAACTTTGTTCACAGGGTCCCAGTAGAGCCCGATAGTGCCATCGCCGTACATCGACTCTTCCTGCTGAAGGATCCATAATTTTCCGTACAATGTGAATGATCCCGGAACGAGCACCATTTCCATCCTTCCGGCCAGCACTTCACCGCCGGGTGCCGTTCCCATACCTATTATCGCCTTAAATGAGAAGGCATCGGTATACGACGGGCTGCCGGGCTGGCTGCCGACCGGCGGGAAATAATTATATCCGACACCACCACCCAGTTCAAGCAATGAAAGGCCTGTCTGGCCTATCGGAACGGCACCGGCAAGCACCATTTCCACATACCAGTAAGTATAGACATCCTCGGCTTCGGTTAGTTCATTGCCAACAACCAGCATACCGCTGATCCCCTTCAATTGCCTCAGTTTTTCTATGGTAATTTCAAACCCGCCCTTGAACTCCCTTCCCGAATACGAGAAACTGCCCTTGAATTTTACAGGGTTCTTATCGAATGAGATCTCAGCCTTATCAAAAGAGACAGAGGCTGTCGGGCCGGGCTCCACCGCAACCGTACCGGTCAACTGGTCGAGGCCTATCAGTGGGATACCGAAACCACCGGTGAGGGAGATTGCATACTCTTCCTGGTAAGCAGAGAATGAGAAGGATTCCACATGGAGCTCAAAGCCCGATCCGAATTCAATGGCCTTGTTTATGGCAATGCTTTCAGCACGGACATCGCCCTCGGAGGTTACTTCCACACCCTGCACGGTTATATCCCCGTAATCCTCTCCGGAAATAACGGCATTCAGCCTGAAAGTGGCGAGTGATTCTGCTTCGCTGTAGCTCAGGCCTGTTCCGTCCATTAAGGTGAAGATGGTCGCCAGCCTTGGGATAGAAACCGGGTCATCGGTGGTGATATCGGCAGCCCAGCCGTTCCCTGCCATGCTGACGAACCCCCTGATGCTGCCTTCAAACGGGCTTGGCAGCCATATTTTGCCGCCAAAGCCGGCTTCAGTCACCTCATTGTCGCTTATCGTAACTGTCAGGCTGTCGACCTCGAATTTATACCCCGTGAATTCCATGGATACCAGCGATCCGGATAAGGCAAGCTCGCCGCCAAAACCGGATGATCCTACATAGAGATCCCGTCCGGAAATAGTGGTCGGTACTCCGCCGGCAGTCCTGTTGAACACCGGTGGCAGTTGCACGGCAGCAGAGTGGATCACAATGCCTTTCCAGTCGGAGGTAAAAGAAGAAGCACTTTTGGCCGTGTGCATATCGAAAGTGAATGAGGTGCCTTCCTTGATCCTGAACTCGCTCAGTTCTGCAGCAGGCAGGCTGTCGACCCTGCCCAGGAAATCGCCGTTTGGCTCCAGCTCTGCATAGAACCTCACTGCATTATCGAGGGAGGAGTGGTTGACGGTCCCGCCGACACCTGCGCCCATTGAGGCAGTGACAGTTATGGAATCGATGCCCAGGTCGAAGCCAAGCATGCTATGTCTGAGGGGAGGTGAAGAGGCCCAGGAAACACTTCCTGAAACCGCGATCTTATTGTCGGGCTCACCTTCCAGTTCAACTTCGTTTATGCTGAGACTGATCTCCTGGAGCGGTACCAGCAGCCCGTCGGCTATCTCGAGGCCAAACCTGCCTGTGCCCTCAACGGTTTCGCCATCTGATACAGGTTCATCCAGCTCAATGGTGAAGAGATTATCTTCAGACCCTATTTTGAACCGGTGTATTTTTTCTGTGCTGTAGCTCGATTCTGCTTTTCCCGGACGGCCAACAGCAGCAAACTTGTCTTCTACATTTGAAATAATTCTGACCCGTGTCTTCTCAGGCAGGTCCTCCGCTTCGGTCCGCGAAAGCCCGTAAACTGCTGTTTCCACTGAGTCAGGCTCAACGGTAAAGCTGCCGCCGGGCTCGAAAATAGTCAGTTCTTCTTCCACAAAATCCCTTTCTTCATCCACAAGTCCGGCCACTGCATGGACAAGTGGTGCGGCTGTGGAATCATCCACTGTTGTTTGTGTGAATGAGGTCACCAGATTATCTATCTGGTCCTGGCCGGCATCTCCTCCTTCCATCAAAGTGAGGGCAGCTTCCCATTGTTCTGTTGTAGGCCCTGCGTTAAACCGGAGCAATTGCAGACGTATGGGGCTGATGGCCTCGAATTCATCTTGTTCGATGACTACATCTCCCCGCTTCCACTTTACATAGATCTTCCATTTTGCAAAGCCTTTTCCGTAATTGAAGGATACTTTCGCATAACCTCCATACCTGGTCTGCCTTGTCACCACTGAATCCCCGCCTTCAAAACCATAATCCTCGGCGTAGCCGTCGATCAGTTGCAGGCTGAACTCTATGTCTTCGCCTTCCAGCCCGATGTGGTCACCGGTTACGACCCTTGCCTGGACTGTATCCGACGATTCGGGAGTGCCTACGATGGAATCGTTGACCTCGAGCAGTGCTCCTGGTTTGACAAACGGTTTCGATTTCTGTTCCGGAATAGGGTCTGCTGCCAGCTTGTTGGCAGTATAGGTCACTTTTATCTCTTTTTCCTCCCTCGGCAATGGTTTTTCCACCTCCGAAGGTTCCCAGAGCATGATGTTATAAAGCGGGTTCTGGCTTATGATCTTCCCGTCAACAGTCCAGGAATGCCTTCCCAGGTCTATCGCATTCATGGATACGGGTTTGGCCGGGATGCAGTCATCCGCCGTTACCTTGCAGGTATGGATGAACCGGTCGAAGTCGTGGGTGAACTGTGTATTAACAATAACAACATCCTTAGCCAGAAGAGGTTGGTTGGAAGGAATTACGGGCCATTCGGGCCATAAGGGTTCACCGTCTTTGTAGACAAGGGCAATGGTGCGTGGCTCCTTGCCGGGAGCAGGTCCTTTTGATTCATTAGGCGGTCCTGCAGGTGAGATGGCAATGGATGGAGTGCAGCCGGATCCTGTACTCCTGTCGGCGAGGTTGTCCCGGGCATATTCATTCTCAAACACTGGGGTGCGATCGTTCTCATAGGAGAGCATTTTGACCATTTTGGCGCGCGGGTCGTCCGACCTGAACCCGTCGATCACCTTGTCGTCGGCATGCAATTCAAGGCTTACCGAGAAATTAACCGTATTGAATTCGTTGACCAGGAACTGCCTGAGGTCCTCCTTTGCTGTTTTGAGCCGTTCTCTCGCCTCTTCAAGCTGTTCGTCAGCTTCTTCTATGGCATCTTCTTTTTTGCTTATCGATTCGTTGATCTTTGTGACGATGGCCTCCATTTCAGCCTCGCCCTCTTCGATGAGTTTTTCTATCTGGCTGAGATGCTTTTCAAGAGCTTTTACCGTTTCATCGTTATTGACCTGGGTGGAGATCTCGTCCTGGAGGCTCCTTCTTTCGCGATTTATAGTGATTATATCCTCCCTTGCCTCCTGTTCCTCTGAACGCCAGTGGGAAAGTCCGGAAAGTATCTCTTCAAGCTGTTCGTTGAGCGAGACGAGGCTGTCGTTAAGCACGATTTTCTGCCTTACAGCTTCCGAAACATCCTTACGGGCGTTTATCAGGATCTCTTCGGCATTGTTGACCCTTTCCTTTGCACTTTCAACACTTTGCAGGTTCGATGCCAGCGAAGATTCCAGTTCATCTATTTCTATTTCCAGTTGCTCTATCCCTGTTTCGGTCTCCTCAATTTCTGTCCTTATATCGTTGACGGCTGCTGTGGCGTTCCTTGCGTGGGCACGGGTGAGGTCGTTGTTGAGCCTGCCCAGCTTATCATTAAAAGTTAAAAGTTCATTCCTTTTAGATTTCAGGTCATCGGCAATCCCTTCGCCGGTGGTCCTGGCATTGCTGAACAGGTTTTCCTCGTACCTAAGCTGCGCCTCTTTACCGGTAACATTTCTTCTTAGCTGAGATATCAGGGTATCCTGCTGAACGATCGACTCTACAGCCGACTCAATTCCCGATCTCACTTCGGTGCTGTCCTGTTCCAGTTCATCCTGTTTCTGTTCGGCGTTCTGCTTCCTGGCTTCCGCGGCTTCAAGGTCTTCCTGGAGCTCAAGCTGATTGTTCTGGAATTCCAGCGTCTTCTGGTTTTTAGCAGCGGCAAGTTCGGCTTCTGCGGCCGACTTCTCCGAACTAAGCGAATCAAGCTGGTCCCTGATCATTTTGTACTTTCCGAGCTCTCTGCCTACACGTTCCGTTTCTTTTGCGATCACCTGCTGTACCTGCTGTTTAATGTCGTAGGCAATAGCTAGTGAGTCTTCTGCTTCTTCAACCTTTTTCTTGAGTTCGGTAAAAAGGTCCTGCTGCTTTATGATCTCCTCCAGCGGAGGTGGGATGTAGTAGATCACTGGACCGCGGGCTTCTTTCTTTCCCAGGAAGCTCTGCTCTTCTTCCTCCTCCTCTTCCTCTTTTTCCTTTTCAAGTGCTTCCTTTTCGGCAAGCAATTGCTCTTTAAGACTGTTCAGTTCAACTATCCGCTCCTTAAAGGTATCGATCAGCCCTTCGAAATTTTCGATCAGTTTTTCAAGCCTCTTTTTGTTCGTTTCAGCATCGGCTATTCCACGGTTCAGCTCATCCCGGTGAACACCTGAAGCAGTTGTGTCGGCATAAAGGACCTGGAGGCTGTCGTTGATCCCTGAGATCTTATTTTCTGCACCGGAGATCACCGTGTTGCTGTTGTGGATTGCCAGCATGAAATTGTCGCGGTTGGCTTCCACGCTGTCGCGGTAGGCCCCGGCAATCTGCTTGTACCTGAGTTCCTCGCTTGTGAGTGAGTCGTTTACGTAGGCTTCAATATCTGCAAGCGACATTTTTTCTTCCTCAAGATCTGCTATTGCTGTAGTATATTCCTCAAGTGCCCCGGCATATTCTTCTTTCTTGTTTTCAATCTCTTTTTTTGCAGCTATTACGGAAGATTCCAGTTCTTCGAGTTTCTGGCGGAGGCTGTCGATGGTATTGTCATAAGTTATGTTGTAAACATAGGTTGAATTGACGACCTCATCCACTGCTTCCAGGTATTCATCCCCTTCAGCATTCACATCCATGGCATCGGCCCGGCAATCAGACCAGTCGCTGCCCGAATGGATGGCACAGGCATTCATTATCCTTGATTTGAACGAGTTCATGAATAGCTCGAACTCGGCAAACCGCTGTTGCCTCTGTGAATTGATCCCCGTACTTATTGCCGAGCGTGCTTTTCCGTTAAGCTCCACCCGGAGGTTGTTCAGCACATAGTAATTGGTGTCTCCTCCCATCCAGGTGCTCAGGAAGGTCAGGACCTTCAGGTCCCATTCCCTTTTCTCACGGAGGCAATTTCTGGCTTTGGGGTTCACCATGATGGTGGTTTCCGTTTCCGAGATCTCCATTCCGAGCTCTTC
>CAZXWD010000105.1:0-9944 GCA_964644135.1 uncultured Bacteroidales bacterium
GTAAAAAAAAGACAATTTGACAATACAGGCAATTATGGCAATTAGCCAACAGCCATCAAACTCAGAACTTACTGCTGATCCCGATATCGCTCAGCTACTCACTGATAACTGACGACTGACTTGACTGACCTGACTGACCCGACTGACCCGACTGACCCGACTGACCCGACTGACTTGACTGATTTAACACCGTTTTAACAATCATTATTTGATTTTAGACCAAATAAGAATTAATTTTGTGTAAGGTGACAGATACCTGATAAAGTAATAGTTGCCAGGTCAAATTTGCCTAAAATCTGAAAACAATTTTTCATAACCCCACTTGATCAATATATCATTATTGATGAGGGCCTTGTTTTTAGATAATTAATATTTATAAAAATGGAAGGATTTATTGATCTGCATAGCCACCCTGCAATGAAACCGCTGGGCCATTCTTTTAAAAGAAAGTATACAACCGGGGAAAATTCAACGAACAAAAGAAAAGATAACAGCATCTGGCATTATGATCCGCCAAGCTTTGGCGACAGGCTGGTAAACAGGGCACTTGCCGGTGCCACTAAATTCCGCCAGGCTGACCTTACCACTGTGACCTATGGGAATGGTTCGGTCCTCTTCGCTGCCCTTTACCCCCTTGAAAAAAGATTTGTGGACAATAAAGCGGGGACAGGGCTGGTTGGTGACCTGCTAGAGAATTTTGCCATGGGCATCAGCAAGGCCAGGATTGATCATGTGCAGGAGATGAATGATTATTTCCGGGACCTCGAACTGGAATATAACTTTTATAAAAGCCTTTCAGATAAGGATAGAGTCATTAACCTGGAGGATGGCAAAGCCAGGTATATACTTGTCAACAGTCACGAGGATATTGTCAATGACCAGCAGAACCCGAAATATAAAGACGTTCATACCATCTACATCTTCCTTTCGATAGAGGGGGCCCATGTCTTTAATACAGGTTTGTTCAATGACGACGGATCATTTATCGACCCGGATGAACAAGAGGTAATGGAAAATGTGAGAAAAATGCTTTCCTGGGATTATGTTCCCAAGTTCATAACCTTCGCCCATCATTTCTGGAACCATTTGTGTGGCCATGCGCCGAGCCTCAAGGGAATGATCGCAAAAATGATAGATCAGACCTACGGGATGAACGAAAGGATTACCGCTCTTGGTCAAAAGGTAATGTATGAACTGCTCAACAACGAAAAAAAGGTGCTGATCGACATAAAACACATGAGTACAAGGGCCAGGAAGACTTATTACGAGATCCTTGAAACAGAATATAATTCTGATAAAGTCCCGTTGATAGTAAGTCATGGCGCGCCAACCGGTACCTTGTCTGCTGAAAAACCTGGCGAATGGGATCCCGCCCGCAGGGATGTCTCTGCCAAATTGATGAATGCACCCATCAACTTCTATGATGATGAGGTTATAAAGGTTGCGGAAAGCGAAGGGCTTTTCGGGATACAAATGGATGAAAGGCGCCTGGCCAACAAGCAGACCCTCAAGAGCTCAAACCGCTTCCTGGCAAGCAGGTACAAAAGACGACAGGCTAAATCTGAATTACTTTGGAACCAGATCCGTTATATTGGCGAGCTGCTCGATTCAGAAGGGCTCCCTGCCTGGGACATCCAGTCCATTGGTTCTGATTTCGACGGGATGATCGATCCCATCAATATGTTCTGGACATCCGAAGACATGCCTATGCTTGAAACACATCTTAACATCCATGCTGAGAAATATATGGATAAAGAGGGCAGGAAACTGCAAACTTTCAACCGGATAGATCCCGATGAGATCATTGATAAATTCATGCATGAGAATGCCATGGCCTTTATCGAGGAAAATTTTTAGTATAATAAGGTAAGGTCAACTTCCAGCCGCTGACTGAAAGCCTGCTGTCTTTCTTATTTTCCTTAAAGTGGCCAGACATTAGCAGGATCGATAATTCTTCAAATTCGTCACTTATAAAGTATTACCAGGATCTGCCTTGGTGAAGTCCCTTATTAACAATTGATTGTGACTAATTCGATCAGGACAGGGTATAAATAACAAGATACTTTACTATATTTGATAATCAAAGGCTCAAAAGGAAAAGACCCCAGGTCATTTTTTTTTGCGTTTATGTGAAACCACCCTCCTCATTCAGGTGTATAAACCTGACGGGCCGTAAGATGTTTTGATTGCTGTTGTGTTGACATTACAACACTATGCAATAAGGCAATATTGATATCTTCCGGGCTGAATTTAAAAAGACAAAAAAAGAGCTTGATAATTAAGCTATTACGAATATTACATTTATCGAATAGCCGGATAAATAATATATGGTCACCAAAACCACTTCGATAGATAACGGGACTGGCATTTTTTCAGTTTTAGCTCTCGCAAGGCTAACGTTGATCAGTTTGATGGCTGTGTTTTTTACCGGATTTCACGGGTTCTACAGTCCGCCAATGAATACAACCGACCTTGAGAAAAGAAAGTTAAAGGGAAAAGTGCGGTCGGTGATGGTAATTGATCATTTTATCAAGAAGAATGATCAGACCGGAGAAAAAGACACGATCGTAACCCAGGAACAAACCCTTTTCGACCAGCATGGAAATATCTATGAGGTGGTGAAATACAAAAACGGGATTGCTTCCACAATTTCCAAATATCTTTTCGATTCGGTTGGCCGCCAGCTCCTCCTCAGGGAATATGAACGGGACGGAACATTGAAAATGACCGTTACGTATAAATTCAACGATAAAGGTCACAGGATCAAGGCTGAGTATTCCTGGCCCGATTATGATCCCGATGATGATGATTTCGGCTTTGAAGTAGGCGACAAGCATGCCTATACTACGATCATCTATAACAATGACTACAGGGGGTATTGTGTTGAAGAGAAAAGACTGGAGGAGGATGGCTCCATATATTGCAGATTCGTTTACGATTACGATTTTAAGGGGAACAGGTCGGAAATGAATTATTATAATTCTGATAACCAGCACACCTGGAGGAAAGTCCATAAATATGACTTTAAAAACCTGTTGAAACAGTCACGTACATATAAAGACAACAGGATAGTTCTGAGAGCTGATTTCACTTATGATTTTGATGAAAAGGGTAACTGGATAAAAAGGACGGAAAGAAGACACCTGTATCATAATATTTACTCCTCTTTTTTTGAAAAAGGAGACGTTGTCACAAACAGAAGAATAGAATACTATCCTCAGATCTGAAAATAAAGAAAAGCTGATTAACAGCCTGGTCAATTTATAAAAAGGTAAATATGAAAACACCTTACTGCTTTAAATATTCCATCACCTCCTCCGGGAAGATAAGCAAGTATCTTACTGTAAGTTTACTGCTCTCGATTTTTTCGATGATACTCAATGTACCTGAAGCTGCTGGTCAGGTCGGAGTTCACACCGACACCCCACATACTTCTTCTGCAATGGATATAGTGGCCTCCGACAGAGGGTTGCTGATACCGAGGGTAACACTTAGCAATAGCCTTTCCAATCCAAGCCCTGTCAGCAGCCCCGCAACAGGTTTGCTTGTATTCAACACCGGTTCTAACCAACCGGTGGGCCTTTATTACTGGGACGGTTCACAATGGAACCCTTCATCCGGTTCAAGCGATTTCTGGTCATTGACCGGTAATGGGGGCACTACACCGGGAGTCAACTACCTTGGCACTACTGATGCCGTCGATTTCGTGGTCTTTACAAATAAGTCGGAAAGGATGAGGTTTGAGAGCGACGGCCAGGTGATCGTTGGAGCTACCTCACCCTATGACCCTGCTGACCTGTTTACTGTTGTGGGCAATTCAACACAAAGCTATGCCATAAATGCATATTCTCCCAATACAGGCTTTTACTCCAATTCTGGTTATGCAGGGTTTTATAATTCAGGTGGTAATTACGGTTTAGTATCAATCATTGATACAGCAGATGGTTTTTCTGTATATGCTAAAAATGAACACATCAGTGGATACGGGTCTATTTTTGCCGGCAGTGGTTCTCCGGCCTACACTTTGAATGATCATACGGCCGGTCTTTCTTCATCAGGTAATGATGGTATTTTCAGTATTGGAATTGCCTCCGGTGGGGCAGGGATAATTGGCGTTGGCAGTGGAATTGATACAGCCTATACGATTAACGACGGATGTGGCGGGGCCTTTTCGGGTAACCATGGCGTTTATGGAAAAGCCTACAGTTCAACTAACGGAACCGGGGTAATAGGTGTAGGTGGAGGGGTATCAAATTTTAACTCTTCTTCCAACGGCAGTGGGGGTGCTTTTACGGGCTACCACGGTGTGTATGCCACGGGTGTTTCATCAACAGGATATGGTATAATAGCAGGTGGCAACAATGGTTCTATCTATTCTTTTTCGAGTGGCGGTGGTGGTGCATTCACCGGCAACAATATGGGGGTTGTGGGTTTTGGGACAGCATCATCTGATGGCACCGGTGTGGTTGGTGCGGGTAATGACATCATGCCCTATACATTGTCATCGGGAAGTGGAGGTGCATTTACCGGAGAAGTATGTGGGGTTTTCGGATATGCAACCAATACAAATGGTTACAGATACGGTGGCTATTTTGCTTCAGCGGGAAGCAGTGTTGGATATGCTTATGTTGGCGGACGTGCGGTGGCCTCCAATGGGGTTCCATATACGGCCAAAATTGTCGGTTACGGAACCGTTCAGACTATTGTTATGAATACAAAGGGGGAACGTGTTACCTTAACGTGTCCCGAAGCTCCTGAAATGGTATTCCAGGATTTTGGCACGGGACAACTAGTTGACGGTAAAGCGCATATAGCTATTGATCCTGACCTGGCCATAAATATCAATGTTAGTGAGGATCATCCGTTGAAAGTATATATTACGCCAGAAGGTGATTGTAATGGGGTGTATGTAACTAATAAATCAGCAAATGGATTTGATGTAATAGAACTTCAAGGTGGAACTTCAAACGTTTCATTTTCCTGGCAAATTGTTGCAACAAGAGCAAATGAGGTGTATTATAATGAGGATGGTTCTATTGCAGAAATGTCAGATTATAGTTATCGTTTTGCTCCGGCCCCACCTCCATTACACATTCTTGAAAAAAGTGAGGGCTTCCAGAAAATGAATAGTGAATCCGGAAATTCCTCAAATACTACGCGTAATTATATGAAAGAAGTTAAAAAGATTGATTTAAAAGGAAAAAGAAATATTGATTGATGTAAAGAAAATAGCATTTTATACTTTGCTGATTATCTCACTTTGGATAAGTAGTTCGCAAATCGTTTGGGCTCAATTTACTCTTGCTCCCGGAGGTTTTATAACGGTTAAGGAAGGCGGCAGCCTGATGATAGGTGCCGACCTGGAGATCCAGTCTGTTTCAGGGTCTTCAGGATACCTGGTTGATAATACAATTGACGGTGATATAACTATTACCGGCGATATACTGGTGAAGAGGTATATGACTGCCGATATGTGGCACAACGTTGCCTCACCCGTCAGCAACCAGAACAGCAGTTGTTTTACAGGGACCGACCTGGTTTTCTATTACGACGAAACGATAATCCAAAACGACTGGAATTTCGGATGGGTAATGTATTCAGGGAATTTAGAAGAATTCAGGGGATATGATGTTTATTTCTACACTAACCCTGTCACTGTGAATTATGAGGCCACCGGGTCTGAAAGTATCAATACAGGCTCCTATTCAATAGGGGTAACAATTACTGATGTGCCTAACGGTGAGATACCCTCGCACAAGGGATGGAACCTTGTTGGTAATCCCTATCCCTCACCGGTCGACTGGCTGGCCTCCTCCGGCTGGGGTAAATCCGATATCAATGATGCAAAATACATCTGGGACGGGACCAATGATGTGTACACCATATTCCTGGGTGGAGGCGCTCCGGTGGGATTGAACGGAGGAACCCGTTACATCCCCTCAAATCAGGGTTTCTGGGTTCAGGCCGTAACTACTGGTAACTTTTCCATAAACAATGCAGTGAGGATAGGGGATATTTCCGGAACACCGGATTTTTATAAAAGTGATGATTTTGATTATCCCCTGCTCAGTTTGATAAGTTCCGGATACGGTTTTGAGGATGAGATCATAGTCAGGTTTATCGAGGGCACTACCAATGGTTTTGACCTGAATTACGATGCTGCAAAACTTTTCAGCATGAACAATCAGGTCCCTCAGCTAAGTATAATTCACGGCGGAGATGCAATGGCACTTAATACTTATCCTGAATTGAAGGAGGACCTTGGAGTTGACCTGAATTTTCAGTGCAGTAAAGCCGGCTATTACAAAATTGAGATCACTGACAGGACCAATATTGAATACCCGGATGAGATATACCTTAAGGATAATCTTGAAAACCAGATCATAAACCTTTCAGAAATTATTTCTTACAATTTTAAGCACGAACCCCGAACAGGCAGCGGTCGATTTAAATTATGGTTCAATCCGAACGAGGATATAAAAAATAACCTGGATCCTGAATCTTATTTTAAGGTTCATGCGTATAAGAATGTCATTACCATCCTTAAGAACACCGTTAAAGATATTACAGGTAGTATTCTTGTTCGGAATATGCTTGGCGAAACAGTGTTCTTCAAATCACTTGAAAATAGCAGGGAAGTGAACTATAATGTAAATTTACCAACGGGTTATTACATTGTTAGCATTATATCGGAAGAACACAGATCGAATTCGAAAATTTTGATTGTTAACTAATTTTGGATAAAAAAAAGTTGGATAACTTAGCAAAAGATAAAAAGTAGGTAATTTCATCCCGATTATTCAACCAATGAGATCACCAGAAATAAAAATAGAACTGATGAAAAAGACTAAAAACATTCTCTTTTTGGCGGCATTGGCCTTTTTCCTGATCCAGGGCTTCAATCTGAATGCCCAGCAGCAATTGGAGGTAACTCCCGGCGTATTGTCATTTTCTACCAATCCCGGTTTTTCCCAGACCCAGCAAATCCTGATCAGGAACAAAGCTGATAAGGAACAATCCTATGTGTTTAACCTGGGCGACTGGATGACAGACGAAGAAGGGGAAGTAAAATATTTCCCGGCAGGGACCACACCCAGGTCATGCGCCGATTGGGTAACGGTTTCCCCAACACTTGTTACACTGCAGCCACGTGAACAGGCCACCGTCAATGTTACAATGCTTGTGCCTGAAGACAATGCCTCAACAAAATGGTGTGTTTTGTTTGCCCAGTCGGCTGTTGAACAGACAGGCCCCCAGGCTATCGATAAAAATGTAGCAATGGGAATGCAGCTTTCACTCAGGATAGCGGTTCCGATATATCAGTCACCCTCCAGCAATACTTTCTACAAAGGAACCCTTGAAGGGCTTGAGGAAACTGTTCACGAGGATGGCAGCCGGACTTATGAAACCCAGGTCATAAACCTTGGGGATAAAATATTGAACTGTAAAGTCTATTTTACCATCTCAAACCTTGAAACCACAGAAGAATTCACCTCCGATCCGATCGAGTTTTCACTCTTACCGGAGAACAGTGAGGTTGCTTCATATACCTACGAAGAACCACTCGAAGAGGGAAGGTACTCAGTGGCAGCCATCCTCGATTTTGGCTATAACGATGAGCTTGAAGGTATCCAGATGGATATAGAGGTTAAGTGATCCCGCATATGATAAGATGGTCGATCATAACAGGACTGTTGCTATTACCTGTTGCAGTTTTATTTGCCCAGGATGAAAGTGTGGTCAGGGTTTCCTATCACGTTGAAGAAGACAGTATTGTCGAGTCAGTCATTACCCTGAAAATTGAAGGGGAAGACACGATAAGACATGGTTTTGCCCGGTTCTATTATGAAAACGGCACTCTTTGGCAGGAAGGCCATTACTTCAACGACGAAAAGGACAGCCTTTGGAAAAATTATTATGCCAACGGAAAATTAAGGTACAGGATCTTTTACAGGAACGGGAGCAGGGAAGGTGACCTGGTGACTTACTGGGAAAATGGTAATCTTAAAAATCTTGGGGAATACCATAACGATTCGCTCAGTGGTATGCTGGCAATCTTTTACCGGAATGGCCGGCTGCAGGAAACCAGGCAGTACAGAAATAATTTGCTGAATGGGTTGGTTACAGGTTATTCTCCGAATGGAGAGTTTCTTTACAGGATCAACTATGTTGACAGTGTGGAGCAAGGCCAGTATGAAAGGTACCATTCTTCGGGGGCAATAAGAGAAAAAGCCACCCGCGACGGTAAATATTATACTGGAGAATACAGGTCTTATCATGAGAACGGACAGGTTGAGATCATGTATTCCTATGAGAATTATGAAATTGAAGGCCCTTATCTTGTTTTTCATGAAAATGGCAATAAAAAAATAGAATGCACATATCAGAACGGAGTTCCGGAAGGGGAATGGATACAATACCATCCCAACGGTGCCGTGTTTGAAAAGGGAATGTTCAGAAACGGAGAAAGGACAGGCGAATGGTTGTCGTTTTACCCTGATTCTTCACTGTATATGAAAGGAAGGTATGAGCGCGGACATGCCGAAGGGATGTGGATGGTCTATTACCGGAACGGACAGTTGAAACAGGAAGGGATATATAAGAATGGCATATCTGAGGGTAAATGGGTGTTCTATCATGAAAATGGAAATTTGAAAAACAAGGGCAGGTACGAAGAGGGGAAAAAAGAGGGAAACTGGCTGGCATTCTATGAAAGCGGCAAGACAAAAATGAACCTTCATTATAAAGACGGTAAGTTTGACGGGATAATGATGGCATATGATGAAGAGGGCAAGGTGACAGACAAAGCTGAATACGTGGATGGGGTACTGATCAGAAAACTGAAGTAACCTTTCACCCTCCTTCCTGATAAACTACTGTACGGTTATTTTATACTAAATGAATCTGCTTCGCACAATAGCGGTTATCACATTATTTATTGTTTCCGGGAATTGCAGGTCCCAGGATATTCCTCCGCCAAACCCGGGCCTTGTCATAAACATTGTTTCAGGACAGAGTATTGAGTTCGTTTTCGACGAGATGGATGAGTATATCAACGGCATAATGAATGCGGGCCAGTCTACCTACATCAGAGTTGGGTCCATCTATGACTGGAAACTCCAGTTCAAGGCCGACCAGACGATCTTTTACGGAACCAACAATCCGGCCAACCAGATGGAATTGAACAATGTAGGCCTGGTTATAGTTTCCACCGGTACCAACCAGGACGACGGCACCAATATCATTAATTATGCAAAGACCGATCCTGTTGCCCTGGAAGGAAATGACGTGACCATCCTTACAAAAGGCACACTAAGCAATAAAGGTTACGGGATCAGGAATTCGTTCACCCTGAACTGGGAAATGGGGACCATGAGGGGGAACATGAACAACCTCAGCATCCTCGAACAGATGGTGCCCTCAGATATTTACACCCTCAACATCATTCTCACCCTGTCGGTTTATTAGCTGTTGGCTTTTAGCTGTTGGCTGTTGGCTGATGGCTGATAAAGCATTTCCACGGATAACTCCGGACTCACTGCCGACTGCCGACTGCCGATCCCGATATCGCTTCGCTCATGCGGGACGTCGCTTCGCTCCGCTGCCGACTGAATCCGGAGGGGCTGGGGAGGGGCTGTTGAGTGTTAAATAATCACCCATTCCCGACGAATTTTAACGTAGATCGGATAAAAATTAAATTACCCTGAAGAAAATTGTAACAAAAAATTACAGGCTGCGTAATACAGAGACAGTTAGAGCCGATTCTTATTTAGAATCAGTTTGTTTAACGAAATTTTTGTGGATAAATCAGTAACCTTATTATATTTACATTGATAAATACATGAGACCACCCTTCCTCCCAATAAATCAGGCGTTAACTAAATTAATTAGTACCGAACCCCTAAAAACAATTTAATTATGAAAAAGATTCTTGTATTGTGTGC
>CAZXWD010000106.1:0-9859 GCA_964644135.1 uncultured Bacteroidales bacterium
CTTTTTCCCTAATTTTGACGCATCATCATGCTGATCATCGGAATAACCGGAACGCTGGGGGCAGGCAAGGGGACCATTGTGGAATACCTTGTTGAGCAAAGAGGTTTTCTCCATTTTTCCGTGAGGGAATGCATCTCGAAAGAGATCGTGAAGAGGGGCATGCCCGTGAACCGCGACAGCATGGTGATCGTGGCCAACGACCTGCGGAAAAAGAATTCGCCCTCTTTTATCACAGACCAGCTTTATATTGAGGCTGAGAAGACAGGCAAGGACTCGGTGATAGAAAGTATACGCACGCCGGGAGAGGTCGACTCGCTCAGGTCGAAAGCAAATTTTGTGCTGTTTGCCGTTGATGCACCTGCAAAAGAGAGGTACAGGCGCATAACGGAAAGGAATTCCGAAACCGATAACATCACTTTCGAAGAGTTCATCGAGGATGAGGAACGGGAGATGCACTCCACCGATCCTAACAGGCAGAACATAGCCCGCTGCGTGGAGATGGCTGATTACGTTTTTTCCAACGACGGGACTATTGAGGAACTTCAAGGCCGGATCGACAAAGTGCTTGCAAAAATCAGGGAAAATGAGTGACGAAAAATCAAAAAAGCATGTACGCCCAACCTGGGACGAATATTTTATGGAACTTGCCAATACCGCTGCCAAGCGTGCCACCTGCGACCGTGGCCGCAGCGGCTGTGTGATCGTCAGGGACAAACAGGTACTGGTAACCGGTTACGTAGGCTCTCCGAAAGGGCTGCCCCACTGCGACGACGTTGGCCACCTGATGAAAAGGATGGTCCACGATAACGGCACGGTAACCCAGCACTGCGTGCGCACGGTCCATGCAGAGCAGAACGCAATATGCCAGGCTGCCAGGCGTGGCATCGCCCTCGATGGCGGCACTCTCTACTGCAAGATGACCCCCTGCCGTACCTGCGCCATGCTGATCATCAACTGTGGGATCGAAAGGGTAGTTTGTGAAAGAAGGTATCATGCGGGAGCGGAATCGGAAGCCATGTTCCGCCAGGCCGGCATAAGGCTGGAGTATTTTATCGACGAGGTCCTGAAATACGATAACCAGTAATCAGCTACAGGGTTAAATTATTTACTGATCATGCAAGTCATCCGGTGAATATCCTTGCTGAGCGCCAAAAACTATGCTGGTCTTATAATTCGATTGTCAGAAATTCACCGGATGACTAAAAGATTGGACAGGGCCAGGGAAATTCTTAACTTTATAGAACTAATTTCGTAGAACGAACCAAAAGAAAATTCTTGCGTCATGCAGAAGAGTGAGTTCAAGTGTCCTTATTGCAACGGCCAGCTCAAGGCCCATACCAAGATCATCCTCTCGGCACGAAAACCGAACGGCCAGCGGGGTATCATCCTTTTCAGCCCGAAACTGGGTGAATACGAGATCATTAAGCACGACACCTTCAAGCTGGAAGAAGGGGAACACCTCGATATGCTTTGCCCGCTCTGCCATGCCAACCTCACCGACCAGACGATCGACAAAAACCTGGCAAAGATCCTGATGACCGATGACAAAGGCGACGAATACCAGATCTATTTTTCCGAAATAGTGGGGAAGAGGTGCACTTACCAGATCCGTGGGAAGAAGGTACAGGCTTTTGGAAAGGATGCCGGCGAGTACCTGAATTACTGGGGTGTGGAGCCGAGGTATTGATCTCATTGGAGGACTTGTGACATCCCCCTAAATCCCCCTTCAAAGGGGGACTTTAAGGCTAATATCCAATAGCCATCAGCCATCAGCCCTCAGCCAACAGCCAACAGCCATCAGCCATCAGCCAACAGCCATCAATCATACATCAAAACCTCCCCGCTGCCGTCCGATTTCCGGTATCCCCGGAACATGCCGCTGGTGTTAAACTCCATGGCAATATTGCCATCGCGATCGACAGCAATCACGCCTCCGCTGGCGCCCTGCTTCCTGAGCTTTTCGAGCATAAGGTACTGGCAGGCATGCTGGAGCTTCAGGCCCCGGTACTTCACCAGCGCTGAAATATCGTAAGCAATGACGTTACGGATAAAATATTCTCCGTGCCCGGTGGAAGAAACAGCGCAGCTTTCGTTATCGGCATAAGTACCCGCACCGATGAGGGGTGAATCACCGACCCTTCCAGTCATTTTATTGGTCATGCCGCCGGTGGAGGTGCCTGCGGCAAGGTTCCCCTCTTTGTCGAGCGCCACTGCGCCCACCGTGCCGTGTTCTTTTCTTTTCATGTAGCTCTTCCAGCGGTCTTCAGTGAAAAAATAGGAGGGATCTGTTAACTCCATCCCCTGGCTAAGCCAGAATTTCTCGGCTCCGTCGCCCACTATCAGCACATGCTTCGAGCTGTCCATCACCAGCCTGGCTGCCGCAACCGGGTTTTTGATATGCTTCACACCTGCCACAGCTCCGGCATTACCTGTCTTCCCGTCCATGATGGAAGCGTCCATTTCATTCTCTCCAAGTTCGGTGAATACCGATCCTTTGCCTGCATTGAACTGGGGTGCGTTTTCCATGACCCTGATGGCCGCATCAACTGCATCGAGGCTTGAGCCCCCTGCTTTAAGGATTGCCTCACCGGCATCGAGGGCTTCATTCAGCTTTTGCTCATAAAGCTTTTCCTTTTCCGGTGTCATGTATTCCCTGGTAATGCTTCCGGCCCCGCCGTGTATCACGATCACGTACTCGGGCCGTAACCGTTCGGTCTTGCAACTGCTAAATAACAGGATAAGGGATATGATAATAAGAGTCAGTCTGGATTTTTTCATGGTTATTGAAATTGTATTTTTTTGCTTCTATTGTCTCTAATGTCTTTATTGTATGGTGTTACGGTGTTACAGTGTTACGGTGTTACGGTGTAAAGTGTGAATCGTGAATAGTGAGTCGTGAATCGGGTCCGCCTCATACAGGCCATCAGCCAACAGCCAATGGAACACGGATGACGCGGATAAAGCGGATTTCCGCGGATTAATTCAAAATTTAGAATTTAGAATTTAGAATTGCCGCGCTCCAGCACTTTCATTATTAATTGTTCATTGTTCATTGTTCATTGTTAACTCACCAATCATTTACTATTTCCCAAGGGTCATCCCGATCAACTCCTTGATATCGTAAAGGTTGAACAGGTGCCCCGACATTACCAGGATGATCACCACGATGACCCATTTCACGAATGCCACCCCTTTCTGCACGGCCAGCCTGGAAGCCACGTATGCCCCGATCACATTCCCGATCGTCAGCACCAGCCCGTATTTCCAGTAAACCTGGTCGTTGAAAATGAACACCAGGAACGAAACCACCACATACATCAGCACAATAAACACTTTCACGGCATTGGCCCGCACAAGGTCGTAGCCGCACGAAAGCACAAGCGCTGCAAGCAGGAAATATCCCACGCCCATATGGATGAACCCGCCGTACAGGCCAATGAAAAAGAAGATGACGATCTGCAATACGCTCACTTTCTTCTCCACCAGGTCCTGCCTGCCGTAAAGTATCTTTTTTGGGTTGTATATCATGAATATCAACATGATCAGCATGATCACCGCCATGGCCCTTTCGAGCACTACCTCGCTTATGTCGACCGCTATCCAGGCCCCGATAACAGAGCCGATTATGGCAGGGATGCCCAGTATCCATCCTTTTTTACTGTCGAGGACCTTCTGTTGCCTGAAGCTGGTTGTGGCCGTGAGTGTCTGTACGATGATGGCAATCCTGTTGGTACCATTCGCAACAGGTGCAGGCAGCCCCATCAGCATCAGCACTGAAAGGGAAATGATGGAGCCGCCACCGGCCAGGGTATTGATAAACCCCACAAGCAACCCCGAAATGATCAGGACAATTATTTCAACAATGGTCATAACACTCAATCATTATTTCTAAACCCAACTCATGTTCTTATATTCGTACCCTCCCCTAGCCCCTCCCTGCTAGCAGGGAGGGGCTAGGGGAGGGTATTAGTAATTATCTTATTCCTTCCCTTACCCCCCTGGTTTCCGGCCAAAAACATATGTCACCAACAGCAGGATGCCAATCCCCGCCGGGAATAAATATCCCGGGTGAATGCCGTAAGCAGAGGGCAACGTTCCTATTATAACAGCAACCCCTCCGGCAGTCAGTGCATACGGAAGCTGGGTCCTTACATGTTCTATATGGTTACAGGAACTGGCCAGCGAGCTAAGGATAGTGGTATCCGATATGGGTGAGCAATGATCGCCCAGCACCGAGCCGGCCAGAACCCCTGAAACAACATTGTAAAAGATCGCCATGGAAGCATCATAATCAAAACCACTCTGGGCAGTGATCAGCCAGGCCGAAGGCAGCAGCAGCGGATACAAAATAGCCATGGTGCCCCACGATGAACCCGTGGAAAATGCCACAAGTGCAGCAAGTATAAAAGTAATTGCAGGCACTATGTAAGGCGATATCGACAAGTTCAGCATTGCCCGGGAAATGAACTCAGCCGTATGCATATGCTCCGTTATCAGGGCAATCGACCAGGCAAGGGTCAGAATAAGTATGGCCGTAAGCATGGTGCGGAAACCGATCATCAGTCCCTCGATACTGTCCCTGAGATTGAGCAATTTCTGTGAGACAGTGAGCAGCACCGCCGCCAGTACCCCTCCGAGTGAAGACCATAACAATGCTTTGTATGAATCGGAATTGCCTATGGTCTGCGACAGCTTCCCTGTGAACCTGAGCGAATCATCCGCCCATACGGCCGGGTCCCAGCCTGTATAGATAAGCCCGGTGAATGTGCCTGCAATAACAATAAAAACAGGGATTACGGCATTGTACCACCGTGCCGGCACATTCTCCACAGCTTCCATTTCATTGCTTTTGCCCGATGTGTTGAGGTGGATCTCGGCAACACCGATCCTCCTAACGGTCCTTTCCGCTTTAAGCATGGGACCGTAATCCACCTTCCTGAATATCAGTATCAGGATCAGCGCAAGTGCAAAAATGGGGTAGAACGAATACATCAGTGAATTCAGGAAAATGCCGTAAGCGCTTTCCTCCAGGCCTATCACATTGATACCATCCTGGATATAGCTCAGCTCGGCGCCGATCCACGTAGTCACAAAAGCGATGGAGGCCACAGGCGCCGCCGTTGAATCCACAATGTAGGCCAGCTTCTCCCTCGATACCTTCAGCCTGTCGGCCACGGGCCTCATAGTGTTGCCCACCACCAGCGTGTTGGCGTAATCATCAAAGAATATCATGATCCCAAGCAGCCAGGTAACAAACTGCCCCGACTTGGGAGAGGAGGCATATCTCGACAGGTAATTCACCACCCCCTTCATGCCGCCGTTCCTGGTGATCAGGCTTACCATCGCCCCGATCATCATGGAGAAAACGATGATCGAAAGGTGGTCGGTGTCTGCCAAAGACTCCAGGATATAAGTGTCGACGATGAGGAACAGTCCCTTGAAAATGGCCACAAAGATACCCGCACCCTGGTAGTAGGAAATTATTGTGCCGCCTATCAGTATGCCTATGAAAAGTGCGCTGAACACCTCCCTGAAGATCAGGGCCATCATGATCGCGATCAGCGGAGGGAGTATGGATGTCCAGAGAGGGATGGGATCTACCGGGATCTCTTCGGTTTCACCGGCATAGCTTATGCTGAGCGTTTCCTTTCCCGTGAATTTCTTCTTAAGTGTACATCTGCCTTCTTCAAAAGTAAGTTCTTCTACCTCATTGTTTATGCGGAAAGGGAGTTCACCGGTAAAGGAACCCAGGGTATCATGTTCCAGCACTAACCTCACATCCTGCGGCACATGCTGGACGATAATGTCAGGAAGCTTTATCGAAAATGTCTCATTTGTCTGTGAAAAGGCATTGAAGGAAGGCAGCAAAAGCAGGAGAAGAAAAATGATATGCACGTTCAGCACTTTTTTCACTGCCGGTCAGGTTAGTTAAGTTTCCAAAGATAATGAAAGATGGATAAGTCAGGAAGAACGGGAATGGCTTTATTTCACCAGCGCCCTGATCGTTCTGGCAATGCCTTCGGTATCATAGCCGCAAAGCTTGTGCAGTTCTTCAACCGTGCCCTGTTCGATAAAACTGTCGGGCACCCCGAGCCTCCTCACGTCAGCGCTGTAATTGTTATCGGCCATGAACTCGAGCACCGCGCTCCCCATTCCGCCGGTCACCGTGCCGTCTTCAAGGGTTATGATCTTATTGAACTTTTTGAACGTCCTGTGAAGGAGGTCTTCATCGAGTGGCTTCAGGTAGCGGATGTTTATATGATGGACCGAGATCTTTTCTTTTTCAAGCTCCTCTGCGACTTCAGTAACGTAATTGCCAATATGGCCGATACTTATTACGGCCACATCTTTGCCTTCCCTGGCAACCGTTCCTTTTCCTTGTTCCAGTTTCGTGAAGGGTGTTTTCCATTCGGGCATCATGCCACGGCCCCTGGGATACCTGATGGCGGTTGTTCCGGCACCCTCAAGTTGTGCTGTGTACATCATGTTGCGGAACTCTTCCTCGTTCATGGGAGAGCAGATGGTGAGATTGGGTATGGGCCTCAGGTACGCCAGGTCGAAGGTGCCGTGGTGCGTGGCGCCGTCGGGACCTACCAGCCCTGCCCGGTCGACGCAGAACACCACGTGCAGCTTTTGCAGCGCCACATCGTGGATAAGCTGGTCGTAGCCCCTTTGCAGGAACGTGGAGTAAATGCTGCAGAAAGGGATCATACCATTGGAAGCAAGTCCGGCCGCGAAGGTTACGGCATGCTGTTCGGCTATGCCCACGTCAAAAGCCCTATCAGGCATCTTGTGCATCATCATGTTCAGCGACGAGCCTGTTGGCATGGCCGGTGTGATGCCTACGATCTTATCGTTCTTTTCGGCCAGTTCAATAATGGTCCGGCCAAAAACAACCTGGTATTTCGGGGGTTGTTTTTCCGGACAGGGTGTTTCAATGATCTCTCCGGTATCCTTGTTGAATTTCCCCGGTGAATGGTATTGTGTCTGGTTCGTTTCGGCCAGTTTCAACCCTTTGCCCTTGATGGTGATGGTGTGGAGCATTTTAGGGCCCGGGATGTTGCTGATGTCGCGCAACAGCTTCACCAGCCTTTCCACGTCGTGGCCGTCTACCGGGCCGAAATACCTGAAATTATAGGATTCAAAGAAATTATGCCCTTTCAGAAGGGTGGATTTGGCGGCATTGCTGATCTGTTTCACTATTCCTCGTGTGTTGGCGCCATATTTTGTGCCGCCACCCAGCAGGTACCACACTTTGTCTTTGAACTTGTTGTATGCCTTGGAGGTGACTATGTCGGTGAGGTAGTTGCTCAGCGCCCCCACGTTCTTGTCGATGGCAATGCCGTTATCGTTCAGGATCACCAGCAGGTTGGCGTTGGCGCCGCCTGCATTGTTGAGCGCTTCCATCGCCATGCCTGAGGCTATGGAAGCATCACCTATCACGGCTATATGGTGCCTTTTGTTCTCTTTCTTGATCCTCGATGCCATGGCCATTCCCAGCGCGGCCGATATTGATGTGGAGGAATGGCCTGTCCCGAAGTCGTCGTATTCACTTTCCGACATTTTCGGGAAACCGCTGATGCCATCCATGGTTCGGTTCTTTTTGAACAATTCGCGCCTGCCCGTGAGAATTTTGTGCGCATAGGCCTGGTGCCCGACATCCCAGATCAGTTTATCGTTGGGTGTGTCGAACACATAGTGGATGGCAACTGCCAGCTCCACGGCGCCCAGGCTGGCCCCCAGGTGCCCCGGGTTCGATGCGTTTTCTTCGATAATGAAATCCCTTATTTGCCTGCACAGCTCGGGCAGCTCATCCTCTGAAAGCTTTTTGAGGTCGGCAGGTGAATCGATCCGGTTAAGCAGGTCTCTATCGGGTGACATTTTCAGAACAGTTCAAACATACAAATGTAATAACCCCTGTTGAACTGTAATATTTTATGATCACTGAATATAGGTTTAAATCAGGCCTAAATCAAGCTTTGCCTCTTCCGAAAGCATATCCTGGTCCCAGGGCGGGTCGAAGGTGAGTTCAAGATCAGCCTTGTTAACGCCATCAACAGATGCCGTCTTTTCTTTTACTTCGGCAGGAAGGCTTTCGGCAACTGGGCAATTGGGAGTGGTAAGGGTCATCAGTATCTTCACATTGTTGTCGTCGTCGATATTGATCTCATAGATCAGCCCGATGTCATAGATGTTAATGGGTATCTCAGGATCGTATATGGTTTTCAGCGTATCGATGATCTTTTGCTCAAGTTCTTTCTTCGACATGGTCCTGTCCTCTTTTTGTTTTCAGTATGCAAAGGTAAAGGTTTTAGCGCAATGCATTGAGCAGATCATCACATTGCTAAATCGTTACATCGCTACATCGTTACATCGCTACATCGTTACATGAAAACAGGTTTCTGATTGCAAAAGATTAAAAACAACAGGAAATTATTTTTTCAGGATGAAATTTTCCGCTTATTTGTCTTCAGAAACATTATATTCTAACTCTTTAAGATGAAACCGCCCATACACAAACTCTCCATCCGGATAATGCCAGATTGCTTCACCATAACTGGGCAGGTTGAATCCGTTTATTGGCCTGTATTCCTTTAGCGGTGTAGAGAACTTGTACTTCTTCATTTCATTCACATCATACCTGTCGTGCGATTCAAAATTCACTAACTGACCCTTGTCGTTGAAAAAAAGAATGGCAGAAACAGTTGTTCCATAATTGGTGAAAACAGCTTTAACACTTTTCTTGTCAATCTCTTCCCATTGTATCCTTTCATCGATCAATGTTGCCGGTGCGAGGAAGCACATATCATTGAGAAGAGTGACAGTTTCCGCTTCGAACATTTTATCACCGCTTGCTTTTGCCACGGGTATCGTTGAAAGTAATTTTATGGTCATGTTTGATTTACCGTTCTTATAGAAATGATACCCTTGCGTTGGCATTCCTTTGACTTTTGCATCTAGAAAAAAGAACCTTTCGTACCGGTCGAAAAAGTTATGTTGTTCGGCCGTTAATTTGAACCAGTCCTGTGTTTTGCTTCTCATCTCAGCCTCAAACACAGCTTTGAAATTTTTCACTTTGGGCTTGTTCATAACTCCTGCATATTCCAGGTATTCCCGGACCAGGGCAGGAAGATGCCGGGTATCTTCTTTCGATAGGATCTCTTCCCCTGTATTTTGTGTCCGTTCTATTCCACGGGTATAATCATCGCGGTATTTATTCTCAAAACTCCATGATTGAAAACCGACAAAGGACACAATCAGGATGATCAGGTTAGCAATGGTCCCATATTTTGCATCGCTCCAGAAAGAGATGATCAGCACCTGGGAAAGGATGATCGAAATAATAGCAAGTAACCACCAATAATCAGACCTGGCAATGTAAAAAATGACAGTGACAAGGAAAAAAACTGAAGCTGAGAGCCATAATAATCCCACAGGTTTGGAAATGTCACCCGTAATTTCCTTAAAGTCGTAGATCCCAAATGCTTTTGCAAATCCAAAAAAATGGATCAACCCATGAACCAGTAAGATCACTATAAACACAATTCTCATAAGTCCTTATTTTGGTTTATTAATAATTGCCTGCAATCAGCTTATAAAATTAATAAACGTTTAGCGTGTCGCGCCGCTTTTCATACAATAACCATATATTGTCATTACTGCAAAGAATCTCTGCGTGAAACTTTATCGCCAGGCGGTAAGCGCGAAGCGCAAAGCGGGAAGAAGTCAATTTTTAATTATGAATTCTAAATTTTGAATTAAAATCCCAGCACCCAGGATCCAGTACCCAGCACCCACTTTTCGATTCACGACTCACGAATTATCTGTGGAATCGAGTTAAATCTGTGGGATCTGTGAG
>CAZXWD010000107.1:0-9851 GCA_964644135.1 uncultured Bacteroidales bacterium
TTTTCCGGGTCATACAATGGCAAGGCCGATATATATGCCATAGATACAAGAGGGGGAGGGATCCTTCAGATCACTTCAGTCAGGTACGGAGCGTATAAACCGGTGATCTCTCCCGGCGGTAAGAAGCTGGCTTTCGCAAATTACACTGCCGACGGATACCGGCTTGCCGTAATGGACATGGACCAGGCTCTCCTTTCATCCGTGAGTCGCGAGAGGGAATATTCATTGAACCTGTTCAGGGTTTTTGAAAATGAACAGGATTTTGTTTTCCAAAGCCAGAACGTCCCACAGCAAGAACATGAATCGAAAACATACCAAAAAGGCCTGAACCTGTTCAATTTTCATTCCTGGGGGCCGATAAGTGTCAACGCTGACAACCAGGAAGCTAAACCCGGTTTACAGTTGGTGTCGCAAAATCTGCTCAGTTCAAGCTTCACCTCATTGGGCTGGGAATACGACCTGAATGAGGAGGCTGGCAGGTTTTACCTTGATTACAGTTTCCAGGGGGCATATCCCGCAATTGACCTTACTGTAGATTATGCAACCCGGAAGCAAAAGTATATCTCGGAAGAGGGTAACGAATATGAGCTCAAGTGGTTTGAAACGGGGATAAACCCCTCTTTAAGGATGCCCCTCGATCTTACGCAAGGCAGATGGTTTCGCAGCCTCCAGCCCTCAGTGGGAATGACCTACTCCAATGTCAGAATGGCTGAAGATATGCCTGTTGAATTCCAGTTTGAGAACATTCTTTCACTTGATTATGGTATTTATTTTTCACAGACCTACAAAACAGCCCTGCGCGACCTGCAACCCAGGTGGGGCCAGGTATTGGTTCTCAACTACAGGAAAACACCCATTAAACTGGAGAACTTCGGCAACGGGGAAACATTTGCCGCACAGGGCATTCTGTACCTTCCAGGCTTACTGAAACACCACGGGATCAGGCTTTACGGCGGATACCAGGAAAGGAGCGGCGAAGTTATCTATTCAACCCTGGTCAACCTCCCCAGGGGCCTTTCCGGAATAAATTTTGATAAGATACTTTCAGCAAAGGTGGACTATGTATTCCCAATTTTTTACCCCGACTGGCGCGTAGGGCCTATTGCCTATTTCAAAAGATTTAAGGCCAGGCTGTTCTATGATTTTTATTTCACAGGGCCGAACTTAAGCGAACTATCCGATCAGACTGCCGGGATAGATCTGACTACCGACGTCCACCTTTTTAGCATGCTTGCCCCTTTCGAAATCGGTGCCCGGGCAGTTTACCTTCAGGGATCACAGGTCGTGAATATCAATTTACTTTTTTCTTTCAACATCGGCTCAATTTACTAGAGTATTTGGGTGTTAAGGTGTTAAAAGTAAATGATAATCCCGATATCGCTTCGCTCATGCGGGACGTCGCTTCGCTCCGCTGATAATTGATAACTGATAACTCCTTCTTACCTCTTTCCCAAAATACCTTACTTTTGCAAAAAACGCTGAGTTATCATGGTTGGATTTGTTGTTAGATTACTGCTGTATGCCGTGGCAGTGCTGATGACGGCATATATACTTCCCGGTGTAGAGGTTGAAAGCTTCTGGGTTGCCATCGTTGTAGCCGCAGTGTTGACTTTGCTGAACGCAGTCTTAAAACCCATTCTCATCATACTTACCATTCCGATCACTTTTGCAACCTTCGGTTTGTTCCTGCTGGTTATCAATGCACTGATCATATTGCTTGCAGATGCGATGGTACCGGGATTTGAAGTGAACGGCTTCCTGTGGGCACTGCTTTTCAGCGTGGTGCTGAGCTTTTTCACCCTGCTCTTCTCCACAAATACATCCTCACGTAATCGCTACGACTAATTTATTATGAAAAACAGACCATTGACATTCAAGCCTGAAATTGAAGCCATTATCAGGAAATGCGATTTCTGCTCCCTCGCCATGGTGGATGAGGATAACAAGCCATATGTGCTCCATATGAATTTCGGTTACAGGGAAGATGAGATATTTTTTCACGCCGCTAAAACCGGAAAGAAAATAGACATCCTTAAAAAAAATCCGGATGTATGTGTTGCCTTCAGTAACGACCATGAGCTGAGATATGTGAATGAAGAGGTTGCATGTAGCTGGGCTATGCGTTACAAGAGCGTCCTGGCCTATGGAAAGATCGTTTTCATTGATGATTATGATGAAAAAGTGGAGGCCCTGAATATTATTATGGCAAATTATTCTGAAAGGGAATTTTCCTATAACGCTCCCGCTGTAAACGATGTGCAGCCTTTCAAGCTAGTTGTTGAAAAGTTGGAAGGAAGAGCGTATGGTTATTAATGAATAATTAATAATTGGTGCTTTTATATTCACCTTTATTCTTACTGTTTATATCCCTGTTTAAAACAAGGCCCCGGGTGAATCTGGCAAGGATCCAGCCCAGGAAAGCGCCCCATATTGAACCTGCAATGACATCTAGCGGATAATGGACCCCAAGGTAAACCCTGCTGTAGATCACCGATAAGGTCCAGATAAGTACAAGCGGGATCATCCACTTACGATAGCCAGGCAACAATATTAACAGGAAAGTGCCCATAGCAAAGACATTGGTTGCATGTGAGGACACAAACGCATAGAGGCCACCACACCTTCCATTGACGGTATGCACCATTCCCTCCAGTGCCGGGTCATGGCAAGGCCTTAACCGCTGAAAAACATTTTTGAAAAGGTGTACCGAGGTCTGATCCGACATAAAAACGACAAAAGCCGCCATCAGAAGAACAATCCACCATTTCTTACCATAACTCTTAAAGATAAAATACAGGAATACCAAAAACAGCGGCAGCCAGGATAATTTCCCGCTGATGAATTGCATCACATGGTCGAAAAACGGGCTGTTCCAGCCATTGATGGCAAGAAAGACCTCCCTGTCGGTATTGAGAATTGTTTCCAGCATTTATTAAAATTCAAACGGGTCCCTGTTGAGTTCCTTCCAGATCATATCCTTCAGCTTCTGTATGCCTTCTCCTGAAACTGAAGAAATAAACAAATATTTTACATCCGGCAGTTCTTTTTCGATCTCGTCCTTGAGTTCCTGGTCGAGAAGGTCGGATTTGGTTATGGCCAGCAGCCTGGTCTTGTCCAGAAGCTGGGGATTGTATTCCGAAAGTTCATTAAGCAGTATCCTGTATTCCTGTGCAATGTCATCCGCATCGGCCGGAACCAGGAACAACAGCAGGGCATTTCTCTCTATATGCCTCAGAAATCTCAATCCGAGCCCCCTTCCTTCATGCGCCCCCTGGATGATACCGGGTATATCGGCCACTACAAATGAACGGTGATCTCTGTATCTAACCATGCCGAGGTTTGGTGTCAGGGTAGTGAACGGATAATCAGCAATCTCAGGCTTAGCGGCAGATATCACCGATAACAGGGTTGATTTGCCTGCGTTCGGAAACCCCACCAATCCAACATCAGCGAGCAGTTTGAGCTCCAGTATGATCCATTCCTCCCTTCCCTGTTCACCGGGTTGCGCATAGCGGGGGGTCTGGTTGGTGGACGACTTGAAATGGTCGTTGCCCAGTCCTCCCCTGCCGCCTTCAAGGATAGTGAATTCCTGACCTTCTTCGGTTATCTCGCACAGGTTATCATCCGAGTCGGCAACCCTGGCAACTGTTCCCAGTGGCACTTCGAGCACTTTATCTTCACCGCTTGCGCCGGTCTTAAGCTGTCTGCCACCGGGCTGGCCATCACCGGCTTTTACATGCTTAGTGTATTTAAGATGAAGCAGGGTCCAGAGTTGTTTATTGCCCCGCAATATCACATCTCCTCCTTTACCGCCATCGCCGCCGTCGGGGCCGCCTTTAGGGTTGGTGCGGGTACGGAGGAAGTGGGCTGATCCGGCGCCTCCCCTACCCGACCTGCAATTGATCTTGACGTAATCTATAAAATTCGGCGTTGTCATAGGAACAGTGTCGCGAAGTTACGCAAAGGTATTTTTACTCCTTTATTTTGTAGATGTCAGGATAGTTTCGGCCGTAGCCGTCATAGTCGAGGCCGTAGCCAACGATAAAATCATTCGGTATCTCCATCCCAACGTAATCAATACTGAAATCCATCTTAAATGCTTCCGGCTTGAAAAGAAGAGAGGCGATACTGACCTCAGCGGCCCCCATATCTTTAAATGTTTCGATCAGGTATTTCATGGTTGTGCCGGTATCAATAATATCCTCAACAATGATGACCGTGCGGCCTTCCATATTTTTATCAAGGCCCAGCATTTCCCTTACTTTTCCCGAGGAGCTTGTGCCTGAATAAGAAGCCACTTTTATGAATGTTATCTCAAGGGGAAAATCAAAACGGCGGATAAGATCAGCCGCAAAAACAAAGGCGCCATTCAGCACGACTATGAACAAAGGGTTTTTGTCCTTTACATCCCTTTCAACCTCTTTTGCAAGATCTTCTATTTTCTGGTCTATTAAGGAAGATTTGATGAAAGGATCGAAATGACGGTCTTTTACCTGGATAGTCATAACAATAAATGCGGTTGTTGTTGAGCCAAAGATAAGCAAAGCAGGAGTGAAAACGGCTGTTTATCGGATTATTTGGCTAAATTTGCCTGTACTTCCAAAGGAATTAATTCTATGAAACCACTTGTCAGTATAATCATGGGGAGCACCAGTGACCTTCCGGTAATGGAAAAGGCTGCAAAGGTACTCGACGATATGGAGATCCCCTTCGAGATCAATGCCCTTTCGGCACACCGGACTCCCGATAAGGTTGAATCCTTTGCCAGGGAGGCAGCAGGCCGCGGGATAAAAGTCATAATTGCAGGTGCTGGGATGGCAGCCCACCTGCCCGGGGTTATCGCTGCAATGACACCGATACCGGTGATCGGGGTACCTATTAAGGCCTCTGTAGAAGGGCTCGATTCCCTGCTTTCGATCGTTCAGATGCCTCCGGGAATACCAGTTGCTACCGTCGGGATAAACGGTGCACAGAATGCGGGAATTCTTGCTGCCCAGATCCTTGCTTCGGGCGACCAGGAGATCTATAAGAAAACCGTTGAGTTCAAGGAGAACCTGAAAAACAAGATCATTAAGGCTAACGAGGAACTAAAAGAAGTAAAGTTCAGGTTCAGGGTATAAAAGGGATTGTCAATCCCTGATCTTACGGGCAATTGAAAGGCCATCCCTCAATGGCAGCATTACCACCTCAACCCTGTCGTCACCCGCAAGCATGCGGTTGTAAGAAGCGATACATTTGGTTTCTTCATCCATTTGACCCTCTGGCAGAAGCACTTTACCGCTCCATAGCACATTATCGGTTATGATATACCCTCCAGCCCTTACCTTTCCGAAAACCAGGTTGAAATAATCAATGTACTGTTCCTTACCTGCATCAATAAATACAAGGTCGAACTGTTCAACAAGGCTTTTAATTATATCCATCGCATCGCCGGTGTGGAGAACGATTTGATTGTTCTGTCCGCTTTTTTCGAAATATTTTTCAGCGAAGAGTGCCATCTCCGGATCCACCTCTATGGTATGCATCTTGCCTCCGGTGGCAAGCCCTTTAACAAGACAAAGCGCTGAATAGCCGGTAAAGGTGCCTATCTCCAAAATCCTGTCCGGCCTTATCATTTTACTGAATAATTCGAGCACTTTACCCTGCAAAGGCCCTGAAAGCATCTGGGGGTATACTGTCTTCAAATGCGTCTCACGCCGGAGTTCGCTCAAAAGGCTGTCTTCGGCAGATGTATTGTTGATAAGGTACTTTTCAATATCTTCAGAAACCATCTTCAGGGGATTTATAAACCAGTTCACTGATAGAAGAAGGATCAAAGACCACGTTGGCTGCCTCCAGTATGCCGGATGCGGTTACCTTATCGATCCTATCATGCATCTCATTAAGGGTAAGCACTTCCCTGTCGTGGAGAAGGCTCTTGCCCGACCCAAGCATCTTATTCAGGTTCGATTCGTAACCAAGTGCCATCTGGCCGGCCGTTTGATGCTTCAGTTTATCAAGCTGCAAGCCTGTAAGTACATTTTTTCTCAACCTTTTCAACTCTTTGTTGAGCAGGTAAAGTGATTTTTCCAGGAAGCCATTGTCGGTACCGAGGTATACGCTGAAAACGCCGGTATCAACATAAGTGTGATAATTCGATTCAACATGATAGGAATAGCCATGTTTCTCCCGTATTGAGAGGTTAAGACGTGAATTCAGTGCGGGTCCCCCTAAAAGGTTGTTCAGGAGGAACATGGAATATTTCCTCTCGTCCTGCCTCCCGAATGCAGCATTGCCCACGATACAGTGAGTCTGGTGTATGGGTTTTGTAAATTCTTTCCTGAATATGATGGGCGAACTGACCGGTAACCTCTCGTGTTGTAGTGCTCCGTGGGTAAGGTTGCCAAAGTATCTTTCCGCCAGCTTCACCAGTTTTGGCCACCTTATGTTTCCAACGGAGCTGATGACCATTCTTTCGGGATAATAATGATTTCTGATGAACCGTATGATCTTTTCCCGGTTAAGTGACTTTACCCGCTCCTTTGTTCCCAGGATGTTCCTTCCCAGGGGATGCCCTTCAAACAAATATTCCTCAAAAAGGTCGAAGATCTCTTCTGAAGGAGTATCCATGTAAGAATTTATCTCATCGATGATTACATCCTTTTCCTTAGTGATCTCTTTTTCAGGAAAAACTGAATTTGTTATGAGATCGGCAATAAGCTCAAGCGCCCTGTCATAATGCTGATACAGAAAAGATGCGTAAATACTGGTTTCTTCCTTTGTGGTGTAGGCATTCAGGTCTCCACCCACACTCTCCAGCCGGTTGAGTATATGATAGGCCCTTCTCTTTCTTGTCCCTTTGAATATGGTGTGCTCAATGAAATGGGCTATCCCGTTCTCGTCCTCCGACTCGTCGCGTGAGCCTGCATCGATGAAAATACCGCAATGCGCGGCGATATTTTCAGTGTGCCGGTGAACAAGCTTCAGCCCGTTATCAAGAGTATGAAAATGATATTCCATTGATATTGTTGATCAAATGATGAGGTATTTTTCTTCGCGGTGATCCTGTCCGGCAGAAGAGGAAAATATCAGCCTCTTTTCACTGCCAAAGATAGAAATATTAGTTTATGGGCTTTTACCCTGAGTTTTTAATTTCCTTTCAGGGCATCAGGGAACCTTTCGTCAAAGTAGGTCCAGAACAGCAACTGCCTGTACTTGTCGGTACCATAGTCCCGGATATACACAGGGCCAAGGCCGAGGACTTTTTTCTCCACTGACATAGTTTCCCTGTTGATCTGCCATTCTTCCAAAAACCTGAGCGCAGATATATCCCGGAATGATATCGAAGTTACCACCATGGTATCATATTCATCGTACGGGGCATGTTCGCGCATCAGGGTTTTATAAACCGTGTCCCTGCCAACATTCCTGACCTGTTCCGGTGTCATTGGATTGTGGAAGTAATCATATGTCCTTATTTCTCCGGTATATGCTTTATCGAAAAGTGTCCTTAGCAATTCTTCCCTGACAGACCCTTCGAGGTTGTTGGCCCACCAGAAAGCCAAAGGGTCATTATTTTTGACAGGAACGTCATACTGGATCCGTTTTACTTCAATTACACTCTCATCAGGAGATGTCTTACACCCCTGGATGGCTAATAATGCCAGAATAATCAGCAAGATGCTAACTGTTTTCATAGCTATAATTTTTTACAAGGGACGATGTCCCTGAAAAATTGGGACATCGTCCCTGTCAAACAGGCTTATAAATAACTCCCATATTGTTTTTACCGTCTATTTCTACTTTCAAAGGTTTTTCAAACCTGATGTGACGGATATGCGCATCCTCATAAACAGCTTCCTTCTTATTGAGGAAGTCCACATCGTAGAATCCTTCCTTAATGAAAGGGTTGATAGTAAAATAGCCAACCCTGAAGGAAGTAAGGTTCTGGAAAAAGTGAGTGCCCTGGCTTGGATCAATGCGGTAATCTTTCAGGCCGGATTCCACGATCACCCTTGCTGCCGATATCTGTGGCCATTTCACCGGTACACCCAGCCAGGGATCCGCTGAGCCCCATCTGCCCGGCCCCACGAGTATATAATTCTCACCTTTTTCAAGAAATTCATTGTTGATCTTTCCGATCTTGTCGGCGATCTCTGTATTATTACCTGCCTCAAATGATTCAGGCCGTATGTAAACAAAATCCCTGATATTATCGAGTATGCCATTCCCAAGGGCCGAATCGCACCAGATTATGGTATCCTTTTTCTTAACCTTGTGAAGGTCCCTGTCTATCGTTTCCTTATTATCAACAATGGGTCTTATCTGAAGAAGATAGAAGGTTTTAGGGTAATTTGCAGGTACATTCAACTCAACTGTAAACTCAAGCTCAATAGGTTTTCCCATCTCCCTCTGGCCGATCTTCAGCACTTCCTGAAGTATCTCGGCAAGAGGAAAAGTGCTGTGCTTAAGGATGTTGTTGAAGGTTATAATCTTTTTACCTTCATGCTTAACACCGTCCCTTACCATATTGCTGTGATAATCGAAAGTAGAAGCTACAAAGCGCATAGAGCTGTCATTTTCAGCTTCCTTTATTCTAAGAAAAAGCAAGTTGGCACTGTCATCGATAGTGGGGCCAAAGCTCTGATGATCGAGGTTGAGGGCAAAAAAATGTTTCTGTGTTTCTTTCAGGGCCATTTCAGGTGTGCTTGTCTGCAGTATCTTCTGTGGATATTTAGGTGAAAACCGAAGTGTCATTCCACCATCCACAATGTACTTTCCCAGTCCGAATGCCAGGTTTGCTATTCCATCCTCGGCTTTTTCCTGGCCGATGGGGTAGAAGTTGATCGATCTGGCCACTCCCGAGATAGTCGGGTAAAACCGTTTACCATACCTCTGACCTGTCACTGTTTGCAACACTATGGCCATCTTTTCTTCATCGATCACATTAGATGTGGCTGTCATGTAGGCCTTGCTTGCCTTATAATAGGTAGACGCATACACTGATTTAATGGCCGTGCCCAGCATTTCCATCATCAACCTTTCGTTATCGGGCACAAAGGGGATCATGTAGGTTGAATATATACCTGCAAAAGGTTGATAATGAGAGTCTTCGAGTAAGCTTGAAGACCTGATCGCAATGGGGCTCCTTACGTAATTTACCAGGGTATAAAGATCCTCATGAACCCTGAAGGGCAATCTTGCCTTGACAAATCGCTGCAATATCTCCTCATCATCTGTGTCTGAAAGGGCCACCTCGTAAAGGTTGTTTTCTTCCATGAATTCGTCGAAAACATCGGTAGAAAGCACAACCGTACGGGGTATTGTGATCATTATATCGGGCCACTTCTCGAGGAGTCTATTCCTTTTGATGATCATATCGAGAAAAGCCAGCCCCCTGGCCTTACCGCCGATAGAACCATCCCCTATCCGTGTGAAGGTCATATATTCGTCAAACCTGTCGCGCCGGAACTGGGCAATAACCCCGCGTGCCTTGCTTATCCGGAAACTTGTTATGGCATCAAACAGGTATCTTCTTACTTCATCAAGACTGTCAAAATCGTCGAGAGTAATATCCATCAGCATTTCTGCAAGGGGAAAAAGCGCACGTGCCCTGAGCCACCTCGACAACCAGTTTCTGCTTAGCTGGTACCTTAAAGCTTCGTCTGGTATCATAAAAAGCTTATCCTGCATATCCTTCAGGTCTGAAGCCCGTTCTATCTCTTCGCCGGTATCAGGATTGGTAAAAACGAAATCACCGAACGCAAAATATTCCCTGATGAAGTTCTTGAGCTCTACTGATATGGTTTTGGAATTCTTATCTATAAAACCCACCTTAAGCCTGCTGGCCAGTTTTTTGCTCTCCTCTTCGG
>CAZXWD010000108.1:0-1435 GCA_964644135.1 uncultured Bacteroidales bacterium
TGACTGACCCGACTGACCTCAATCCAATTCCTTCAGCAGTTCCGATTTCAGGTAATAAACACCTGAGACTACAATTTCAATGCCCTCAGTCAATCCTCCTGCCGGGATGATCTCGGTATAATTTTCGGTCTGGATGCCGGTAGTTACAGGGATGCGCTGAAAAGTGTGGAAATTCTCATTTTCATCGAGTAAAATGAAGAGATAATGTTCATTTTCCCCTTCCTCAAGGACTGCAGAATTTGGCAATGAAAGCGCCTCCTTTTCATTCACTTTGACACTTGCCGCTGCGAACATTCCGGGATAAACATCGGGCAACTTCTCGAGCAGGCTGGCCTGGACTTCAAGGACCCTTGACCCTCTTTCCATGAAGCTTGAAGTTGCCACAACCTCTGCCCTGTGAGGGATATCGTTAAGGTTTGATAAAGTGAAAATTACCTCCTGGCCTTTTCTGATCAAGGGTATATCACTTTCAAATATCTTCAGCTCCAGGATCATTTTATCCAATGCAACTATATCGAACAGTTTATCATTGATCCCCACATAAGCTCCGGGAGAGGTATTGATCTTGTTGATCTTTCCTGCAATTGGGCTTTTAAGGTCGATAAAATCCAGGATCTCACCCTTTTCAACCCTGCCCGGGTCGATCCCTATCATCTTTAATTGGGTAGATGATGCCTGCTTTGATGACCGGGCAAGCATATACTCTGATTCTGACTTTAAGAATGATTTCTCGGAAGTGATGTTTTCTTTCCTCAGCTCCTTTGCCCTTTCATAATTATCCTCGGCAAGCCGGAATTCATAAAGATCCTCAAGGTAACCCTGCTGCGCCTGGATTATTGAGGGATGACTGACACGGCACAAGGGTGTTCCTTCGTTGACAATTTCACCGTATTCCACGAAAATGGTTTCTATAATGCCCTCGGTAAGTGTGCTGACAAAAGCCTGCCCTTCGGGCCTGACTGCGATCATTCCACGGGCATCAACCGATGATGCCAGCTTTCTTGTTACCAGGTTTCCGGTTTCTATGCCCGCTCTCTTATACTGTTCTGAAGTGAGGCTGACCGTGTTTTCCTTTTTATCCTCCTGTTCATTGACTACCGATTCCTCATCAGGGGCATTATTGCAACCAAATAAAAGCATTGAAAAGGTAAAAGCAAGGACCCCTGCCTTGAATAATATTTTCATTTTATCAATCAATTTTGTTTTTTTCAGAAATAATTGTTTCAAGGTCTATAACAGCATGATTATAATCCTTTAAAGCATCGAAATACTCCATTTTTATGTCGATGGCATCCGATATGTTCTCTATGTATTCGATCAGTCCGATCTCCCCCTCTGCGAAGCTCTTCTGTGCCTGCTCCATCATAATATCAGCCAGGTCCAGGGCTTCCCGTTCATAATAACTGATCATTTCGAGGTTCATCCTCATTTCCCT
>CAZXWD010000108.1:1535-7431 GCA_964644135.1 uncultured Bacteroidales bacterium
TAGTTAATATCACCGGTTTCATAACGGATCTCCGCAATCCGCTCAAAATTCCCATACAGGCTGTCGATAAAGTGCATCAGCTCTTGCTTCTGCTTCAGCATCATCCACCGGTAATAGGTCTTTTTGACCATTCCCTTTACCATCAGTTTCATGTTGTTAGCTTCGATCTCGCTCAGTTTCATCAGCTCTGAATGATAGTTGGACCGGGATGTATATGCAGTAGGAAATTCCAGGTCCTGGGAAAAATAGAGGTAGTAATCTATGAGGGGTGAATTGATCTCTCCCCTTGTATATTCGGCTTCCGGATTAGGTATGTTGACCGCCGCTCTCTTCTTCATTTTCGATTCAAAAACTTTCAGGTCAGCATTGGTGACCAGCGAATTGTTCTCGAGCGCTATATCTATCATCTCGTCGATGCCCACCTCTTTCGGTTCCTGGGCATTCAATGTTACGCTGCCAGCCATCAGCAATAACAGCACTGCTGAAAACCTTGTAACCTTTCTGCCCTTCCGTCCAAATCCCCTGTAGAAAATCACATAAATAACCGGTAAAACTACCAATGTAAGGAAAGTAGCTGTAATCAGACCTCCGATCACGACTGTTGCAAGCGGCCTTTGGACCTCAGCCCCGGGAGCTGTGGATGTAGCCATGGGGAGGAAGCCCAGCGCTGCTACTGAAGCGGTCATCACAACAGGCCTCAGCCTGATCCTTGTACCCTCTTTGACCCTCTTAACCACATCTTTCACTCCTTCTTTCTCAAGATCGTTGTACTGTGCAATAAGCACAATGCCATTAAGGACAGCCACACCAAAAAGTGCTATGAAACCCACTCCCGCAGATATACTGAAAGGCATATCCCGGAGGTACAGGGCCCAGATCCCGCCAACGGAAGCAAGCGGTATAGCTGTAAATATCATGGCAGCCTGCTTTAGGGAATAAAAGGCAAAATAGAGCAGTACGAATATGGCAATTAGGGCAATGGGGACTGCAATGCTGGAGCTTCTCCTGGCATTCTGCAGGTTCTCAAACTGTCCGCCGTAAGTGAAATAGTACCCTGCCGGCAGGATGACCTGTTCTTCCAGTTTGCTGTTTATTTCCTCGACAAATGATTCCACATCACGTTCCCTGATATTAACACCGATCGTAACCCTTCTTTTTGTGTCATCGCGTGAGATCTGCATCGGCCCTTTTTCATAGGATATATCGGCCACCTGCTTCAGCAGGATCAACTCTTCAGACGGACGGTTGATCCTGAGGTTATAAAGGCTTTTTATCCTTTGCCTGTAATCTTCCTTCAGCCTGACTACCAGTTCGAACCGGCGCTCTCCCTCGATGACCATGCCGGCACTCTCACCGGCGAAGGCCGACCTGATCACTTTGTTGACATCGTTGATGTTCAGTCCATACCTCGCCATAGCTTCCCTGTCGTACCTGACAACAAGCTGGGGCAAACCTACTATCTGTTCAACCCTCACATCACCGGCGCCCTGTACATCCTGTATGATGGAAGCAGCTTCATAGGCCTTTTCATAAAGAAGGTTCAGGTCTTCACCATAGATCTTGACTGCCACATCAGACTTCACACCGGTCATCAGCTCATTGAACCGCAACTGTATCGGCTGCTGGAACTCAAATGCCAGTCCCGGCAGCACTTCCAGGGCTTCTTTCATTTTCTCAACAAGATCTTCCCTGTTGTCGGCTGTGGTCCATTCCTTTTTATCCTTCAGGATGATCATGATATCTGCATCTTCCACCGCCATCGGGTCTGTTGGGACTTCGGCAGTACCGATCTTTGAAACCACTTCAACAACCTCCGGAAACTGATCGAGCAGTATCTTTTCTGCCTCTGTGGCCGATTCGATACTTTCCGAAAGGGAAGATCCGGGGCTTAGCGCCATCTGGGCAGCGAGGTCGCCCTCTTCGAGTGTCGGAATGAACTCACCTCCCATTCTGGAGAAGACCCAAAAGCTCACTGCAATGATCACCAGGGTCAATCCAAGGAAGAAATTCCGGCTTTTAAGTGCAAAATTCAATACCGGCGCGTGTGCCCGGTTCAGGAAACCGATGATCTTATCGGCAAAGCTGGTGCCTGACGTGATCTTTCTGCTCAAAAACAATGAAGCCGCCACAGGCACATAGGTCAGTGACAATATCAGGGCGCCGAGAAGTGCAAAGCTCACGGTCTGTGCCATAGGCTTGAACATCTTTCCTTCGATGCCGGTAAAGAAAAGTATGGGAATATAAACTATAAGAATTATGGTAACACCGAAAACAGCCGATCTTCCGACATTTCCTGCCGCATTGAGGACCGTTCCGTTCATAACCGAATGTTCAATCCTTCTGCCCCGGTATCGATGTTCGAGCCGCGCCAGGATGCCTTCTGTTACGATCACGGAACCGTCGACGATAAGTCCGAAATCGATGGCCCCGAGGCTCATGAGGTTTGCAGATACACCGAACAGGTTCATCATCGAAAAGGCAAACAACATAGAGAGGGGTATTACCGAAGCGACGATCAGGCTGGCCCGTATGTTCCCTACCAGCAGTATAAGGACAAGTATGACGATAATGCCACCTTCCACCAGGTTGGTGGTAACTGTCCTGATGGTTCTATTTATCAGTTCAGACCTGTCGAGGTAAGGATGGATATGTAGCCCTTCAGGCAGTGTATTTTGTACCTGTTCAACCCTGTCCTTGACATTCTGAATGACTTCGGCCGAATTGGCGCCTTTGAGCATCAGGGTGATGCCGCCCACTGCCTCTCCTTCACCGTTGCGTGTCATGGCACCGAACCTTGTGGCCCATCCCATTTTAATCTCTGCCACATCCTTTATCAGGATAGGCACGCCTTCAATGCTTTTTATGAGGATGTTCCCGATATCCTCTTCATTCCTGATAAGCCCTTCGGCCCTTATATAATAAGCATTAGGGCCTTTTTCTATGTAACTCCCACCGCTGTTCTGGTTATTTGCCTCCAGTGCATCGAATATCTCTATGATGGAAAGGTCCATGCCCACCAGTGTCCTGGGATTCACAGAAACCTCGTACTGCTTCATGTACCCGCCGAAACTGCTTACTTCTACAATACCGGGAATGCCAGAAAGCTGTCTTTTTATGATCCAGTCCTGGATGGTCCGCAGTTCAAGCGGAGAATATTTACCTTCATAACCCGGATCAGGCTCTATCACATACTGGTAGATCTCACCCAGACCGGTTGTTACCGGCATCATTTCCGGGTTTCCCAATCCTTCAGGAATTTCTCCCTCAGCTATCGTGATCTGCTCGCTCACCAGTTGACGGGCAAGGTAGGGGTCTAGCCGGTCCTCAAAAACTATGGTAACAACGGAAAGGCCAAACCTGGAAATAGACCTTATCTCAGTAACATCCTGCAGGTTGGCCATTGACATCTCAACGGGAAATGTAATAAGCTGTTCAACCTCCTGAGGCGCCAGCGAGGGGCTCACTGTCACGATCTGTACCTGGTTATTGGTTATGTCGGGGACTGCATCAATGGATAGTGTGGTAAAATTATGGGCGCCCCAGGCTATCAAAACTAAGGTTAAAATCCCTATAATCAGTTTATTATTGAGGGAAAAACGTACTATTCTTTCAATCATCTCTGATCCGGTATGGTTTTTTTGATAAGCGGTAAAAATACACAAATCATATGTACAAGACTTTGCAGGTTTTGAAAACCTGCAAGATCAGAGTTAATTTAGAAAGACATCTAAATAACATATATATTTTAATAAAATACCTTAAATGCTTAATTTTGTAAGAGAAAACCAAATTAGTCAATGAAAAAGATCTTATCGCTGTTCATTATTGTCCTTCCTGTGTTTTTAATTGCCCAGGAAGAGCCTGACACCGCAATTTTCCTCCGTGAATTCGAGATTGTCGACACCAGGAGGGAAATCAACCCTTACTCCACAGAGTATCTTGATGAAATGAAGATGCAGTCCATGCCGGTGAGGGATGTCGGTGATCTTTTAAGGTCCACACCCAACATTTCAGGAATACGCAAAGGCGGGATAGCCATTGATCCGGTGATGCGAGGCTTCAAGTTCAGCCAATTAAATGTCCAGCTCAACAACGGGCAGAAGATTGAAGGCGGCTGCCCCAACCGCATGGACCATCCTGCAGCCCATGTCGATCCCGACGATATCAGGGAAATGGAAATAATCAAGGGCCCCTATGCCCTGAGGTACGGGCCTAATTTCGGCGGCATAATCAACATGAAAACGTTGAAACCACTGACTTCAAGAAAGTTCACTGTGAAGGCAGGCGCCCTGCTGGGCTATGAAAGCAACTGGAACGGGCTGAAGCAGCAGGTGTTTGTAAACGGGGGCAACAGAAAGCTCTATTTCAGGCTGGCCGCAAACCATAAGGATTATGGCAATTATTCCGACGGCAACGGAGATGAGGTCAGCTCGTCCTTCAAAAGATATAATATTTCAGGCCAGGCAGGTGTCGCCCTGGCGGAAGGGCACAGGATCGTGGCTTCGATCGACCAGTCGTATGGAAGGGATGTCATGTTCCCTGCCCTGCCCATGGATGAAAGAACGGATGACACCCGGCTGATGTCGGTCGATTACATCGGTGAACTGTCGAAAACCATAAACCACCTTCATTTCAAGGCTTACCATTCAGATGTAAACCACTTGATGGACAACAAGCAGCGGCCTTTTTCAGATACTGTGGTTGCCGAATCCCTGATAAGGGCCATTAATTACGGTTTCAGGGCAGAAGCAGGCATCTTTACCGGTAAATGCCAGCTATACGTCGGGGCCGATATGGAAAACATTGAAAAGGACGGCGAAAGGACCAAGTATTTCATCCTTCAGCCCACCTTACCGGTAAAGAAAGAGGCCCTGTGGGACAATGCCTATATCAGGAACCTCGGTTTTTTTGCCGAGCACAGGAAGACATTCGGGGACCTGTCGCTGGTATCTGCCATCAGGCTTGATTTCAACCATGCAACCTCGAATGATCTCATTAGAGAAGCCAATAACGGGAACCCGGTCTACCAGAACGATTCCACTACATCAAACCATGTTAATTTCAGCCTAAGCGTGGGCGCCGAGTACAAGCTCAGTGATAAACTGTCGCTGAACCTGGCGCTTGGAAGAGGTGTAAGGAGCCCCGACATGAGCGAAAGGTTCATCATCCTGTTGCCAATCGGCTACGATCCCTATGATTATTTAGGCAATCCCAACCTCAAGCCCGAGGTGAATTACCAGGCCGACCTGGGACTGAAATTCAGCGACCCGGAAAAGGTGGGCTCTGCCAAACTGAACTTTTTCTATTCGTATGTTGATAACTACATTGCGGGTGTGCTTGTCCCTGAATCGCAGGTCAAACCGCAAACCAAAGGGGTGCTGGGCGTGAAAAAGTTCGAGAACCTCGGAAACGTGCACCTGGCAGGTTTTGAAGCAACCTGGTCATCGCCTGAGAAATACAGGTTCGGATGGCAGCTTATTGCATCCTATACCTGGGGCGTTAACCCCGAGGCCATAGTCTACATAAAAGAGGGCGGGGAAGTGATCGATGAAAGCATTGAAGAGAACGACCCGCTACCGGAAATACCGCCGCTTGAGGGAAGCATAAATATATTTTACAAATTCATGAACAGCAGGCTGGTACCATCCCTCAACCTGCGGCTGGTCGCTCCCCAGGACAGGATCTCCATAGCGCTCGAGGAAACTGAAACACCCGGTTTTGCGCTTGCAGACTTCAGGCTGGGATATACACATAACGAACACCTCAGCATCCATGCCGGTGTGAACAATATTTTCGACAAAGCCTATTACGAGCACCTCAACAGGAGACTGATAGGCACAAAAGGAAACTTCTACGAGCCGGGCAGGACGTGGTACATTACTATGAGATTTGAGAT
>CAZXWD010000108.1:7531-9848 GCA_964644135.1 uncultured Bacteroidales bacterium
ACAGTTTGCTCCTTCTATTGATAATGATGCTTGCGGTTTCGTGCCAGAAGGAAGAGCATGCAGTCATGTACAGGGTTACGGAGGCTGATTCGGGGTTTGACCTCAATTACAGGGATGCCTCTGGAAAGCTTGTCAAAACCAATATTGAGACTCAGAGCAGCGAGGACGAATGGACGTACGGTTTCATGGCTGAAGAGGGCGACATTGTTTTCGTTTCGGCACGGTACAAAGACCCTGAATCTGCTATAAAAGTACAGGTGCTGATCGACCAGAAAATATATAAAGAGGGTTCGAGCAATGGAGATACGGTAAAATACGTTACCGTATCAGGAACAGTGCCTTATTAATATATTTATGAGAGGGAAAGCAACCATATTACTGATCTTTTTGGCGATTGCCTTTAGCAGCTTCACAGGGTGCGAAAAAGACCCCGGTCCTGATGACAATGAACAGGAAAGATCAGGCAAAATCCGGTTTGAATTCCTTCACCATGCGAACGGAGAGCCATTGATCTTCGACTCGCTGATGTACGAAAATGCCGCAGGGAATGAATACCTGGTGAACGAGATCCAGTACTTTATTTCGGACGTCACGCTTCATTATGAAGACAATTCCACCTACCTTGTGGATGAATGGAAAGACATCCATTATGTGGACACCGACCTGGACGACACACACCAATGGAATGTCTTCGACGATATTCCGGCAGGCACGGTTAAGAAGATCTCTTTTGTTTTTGGCATCAGTGAAGAGAAAAACCAGTCGCTGATGTTCACCGACCCGCCCGAATCGCTCATGTTCTGGCCCGAGTACCTGGGCGGGGGGTATCATTACATGAAACTTAACGGAAAATGGAAAACCCCGGAAGGCATCATGCACCCGTTCGACTTTCACCTTGGCATAGGACAGATCTACGACAACGAAGGCAACATAACCGGCTTCATCCAGAATTACTTCACAGTGCACCTTGAAGAGCCCGGATTTTCTTTCTTTTCTGTTGATCCGGATCATGAAACCACCATACAATTGATCATGAACATCGATAACTGGTTCCGCAATCCGAATACCTACAACCACAACGACTGGGGGGGTGATATCATGCAGAAGCAGGAGGCCATGATCCTGGGATGCGAGAACGGGCACGATGTATTCACCGTCGGCGATATAATTCAACCGGGAAAATGAGAGCATTGCTCAAAATATCAGCGCTGTCATTATTGATCTTCTTTTTGTTTTCGTGCAAAAAGAACCCACCGCCGGAATGGGTACCTGTTCACGAAACCACACCCTACGAAATTGAGATCCCCTATGGTTTTCCGAAGAAACTGAATATTCCAGAGGATAACCCGATGACCGTTGAGGGAGTTGAACTGGGCCGTTACCTGTTCTACGACGGCAGGATGTCGGGGCGCACCCACCCTGATTCGCTGATGAGCTGTGCCACCTGCCATATCCAGGAGAACTCCTTTGAGGTCGGGGTTGACCATCCCAAGTATAAAGACGGATTTACGTTCGGCATCACCGGCATACAGACTCCCCATGTGATGCTGCCCCTTATCAACCTGGTGTGGAACCATTCGGGATACCTTTGGAATGGCTATGTCAGCAATGACAATCCCAACCCGTTGCACCGGAATATCGAAGCGCTGGTATACATGGGCATAACCGCGCCGCACGAGATGAACAGCGACACCAACAGGGCCAAGGAGGTGATCCAAAACATCCCGGGCTACCCTGAACTGTTTGAAAAAGCCTTCGGAACCCCTGAGGTCACTGTCGAACGCATGAGCAAGGCCATAGCCCAGTTCATCAGGACCCTGATCTCGGCCAATTCCCGCTTCGACAAGTACATGCGGGGGGAAGTGCAGCTTACCCCGTCGGAACTGAACGGGTTTGTTTTGTTTACAACCGAAGAGGGCGCCGACTGCTTCCATTGCCACGGGGGATTCGGAAACCCGCTCTTCACCACCCACCTGTATTACAATAACGGCAAAGACAGCGTTTTCAATGACAACCGCGACCGTTATGCCATCACGGGCGACCCTATGGACAAAGGCGCTTACAAGGCCCCTACACTGCGTAACATCGAGCTCACAGCCCCTTACATGCACGATGGCCGGTTCGCCGATCTCGATGAAGTGATAGACTTTTATTCCCACCACCTCATCAACACCACTTATATCGATCCCCTGATGCACCACGTGGCAAACGAAGGGGTACAGCTCACCAACAAGGAAAAGGAAGACCTGAAGGCGTTCATCCGGACACTCAGGGACGATGATTTCCTGACCAACCCGGCATTTGCCCGACCGGAAAA
>CAZXWD010000109.1:0-4891 GCA_964644135.1 uncultured Bacteroidales bacterium
GACTGCCGACTGAAGACTGTCTTCATTTTCCATATAATCCCTACATTTGTAGTTTTACAAAAAAAGCTGGATGACGGTAAACATCTTCCATTATCATCTCAATCCGGGCGGGGTTACAAGGATCATTGAATCCCAGATCAGGGCCCTCAAAAGGCTTGACACACCGCTTGAGATCCGGCTGTTTTGCGGTGGTTGCGAAAACAAAGATCAGTTCATGGAACTGGGTGTGGAGCCGGTAGTTTTCGAACCGCTTAATTATATCTTTCCCCCGGCAGGGAAAAAAAGTGAGTTGTACAAACTTTTTGAGGAGATAAAGGATTTTGTAACAAGTTATACTGCTAAGAATGACATCTTTCATGTTCACAACCTGAACCTTGGTAAAAATCCGGTTTTTACAGCCGTGATATCTTCCCTGATCAAGTCGGGTTACAAAGTGGTGAACCATGCACATGATTTTGCAGAAGACAGGGAATGGAACATGGGTTTTCTGAAGGAGGTGATCCGGGATGGCATGGGCCTCGATCTCAAAGAAACTATGTATCCCGATGAACGAAATTATCTTTTTGCCACGTTGAATGATTTCGACCTGAAAAGGCTGGATGAATTTAGTGTTGATGAGGAAAGAAGGTTTATACTTCCGAACCCTGTAATATTTGATAATGAAAAGCCATTACCGGAGAAAAAGGAGTCGAGGGAAGAGATCATCAAAACCCTGTCGCTCGACCCCTCTAAGATAATTGTCACTTACCCGGTAAGGGTAATAGAGAGAAAGAATATTGGAGAATTTCTGCTCCTTGCTGTTCTTTTTTCAGAGAGGGCATCATGGATGGTGACCCTGCCACCACAAAACCCGCTCGAGATCAAAAAGTATGAAAAATGGCTGGAGTTTGTGGATGATGAAAACATAGAAGTATATTTCGAGGTTGGTAAAAAGCTCGATTTCATGCATGTGCTGAGGGGATCAGGTTTTTGCATTTCAACCAGTTACAGGGAGGGTTTCGGAATGGTATACCTGGAGCCGTGGTTAATGGGTACACCTGTAACAGGCAGGGACATCCCTTACCTTACTTCTGATTTCAGGCGTGAGGGCTTGATTTTTGATAATCTATACACTGAAATATCCATTCCAGGTTCCGGTGCGGATTTTTCGGATCTTCCCGTTGACGTGCAAAAGGAGGCAATCAGGAAGGCCAATGATTCAGAAGATTTCAGGGAAAAAATCAGAGAGATCAACCCTGCGCTGGACGGTCTCCTTAAAGACGTACCCGAAAAGGTAATCAATGAAAATATCGAAATAATCAGAAAGAAATATTCGCTGGAAAAGTATGGAGAACGACTTATTGGAATCTATAAGGCCTTTTCTTGAGGAAGGCGAGGAGATGCACCCGCTGGAAACAGGAGTTGAGCCCATGACAGGTAAGTTCAAGCCAAGGGCAGTGATCTTTGATATTTATGGCACTCTTTTGATATCGGCCTCAGGAGATGTGGAAGAGGCAAGCCTTATTACCGGGAACCTGCAGAAAGCCCTTGATAAAGCCAGGATCCGGGTTGTTACCAGGAACGGCCTTACCAGGGAAGAATTGCTCAGGATGATACTTGATGAGTTTAAGGCCTGCGTTAACAGGCAGCATGAAAAATACAAATCCGAAAACGGCGTTGCATATCCCGAAGTTAACATTCTTGAAACCTGGGAAGTGGTTGTGCAATATTTTAGTGGTAAAGGATTTCTGGAACAGGGAAAGTTCAGTAATACAAAGTTGCTGGCATACGTTTTTGAGCTGTTGAGCAACAGGATCTACCCCATGCCCGGAATGAAGAAAGTGATACAGGAGATCCACGGTATGGATACCCCGTTGGGCATCGTTTCCAACGCACAGGCTTATACCCCCCTTTTCATGAATTATTACCTCAATGGCAATTTTGATGATAGCATGGAAATAGAGCCTTTTGACCCCAGGCTTACCATCTATTCATTCAGGGAAAGAAGGGCGAAGCCCGATCATCAACTCTTCAGTCTTTTAGGGTACTCTCTCAGGAGTAATTTCAATATCTCACCTGAGGAAGCAGTTTTTGTAGGTAACGATATGCTGAACGACATTTATGCAGCAAGCCAGGCTGGATTTAAAACAGTTCTTTTTGCCGGTGACCAGAGATCGTTGAGAATGAGATCTGAACATCCCCTGGTATCCGAAACCAGGCCAGATTTCATCATTACAGAACTTTCCCAGTTTCTTGACATAATTTCATGACATGGATATTTCACATCTGCACATAGGGATTTTACATTCACTGATAGGAAAGAACGATGGCGTTTCCATTGTTATCGACCAGACCGTGAACAGTATGGTCAACGACCTGGAGGTGCCGCTCGGGCAGATACATTTCCTTGCAGCCCATTCCTCTCCCAGGTTCAACGCCCAGACTGATGACATTTTCTGGCACAAGAATGAATCGCATAAGACCATACTCCATAACTTCGGTGGAAAGGCACCTTTCGGACTTGATGAACTGATACACAATAAAGCATTATATGCCAAAAGGGTCATAAAAGAATTTGTCAATGAGAATAAAATTGACCTGCTGATTGCCCATAACACTTCTCATCCATATAACTTTATTACAGCAGTCGGGCTGGGTTACTACATTGAAGAGATACACAATGAAGGTTATATATGGCCCAAGGTAATGGTATGGTGGCACGATTCTTTTTTCGAACGCGACAGGTTCAGCAACCCTAATCATGTAATACAGAAATACCTGAAATACCTTCCAGGAACCTACCTTGATGGTATCGCGTTCATAAACCACCGGCAGGTTGACCTCGCAAAACGGCTGTTCAAAGAGTACAATGCTGAGAAACTGGATCTGTTCTTTAGAGACCGTACCGCAGTTGTGCCAAATACCAGTAACATTCCCTGGGACTGGAAATCAAAGTCATGGGATAATGATGAAATTGTAAAACCCCCGCAGGATAACTATAACGATTCGTTCATGGTGGATGTAGGGCTTGAAGATGAGATTGAAAAGAGGGGGTTTGAAATCGAAGAAACTGCCATTCTGCTGCAGCACACCCGTATTGTACCCAGAAAGAAGATAGAAGTGGCCATCGATTTTGCCTTCAGGCTTGAAAAGAAATACAGGGCAGAGAAAATAAAAAAATGTGTTGTCCTTCTTGTGAGTGGCCATTCTGGTGATGAACAGGTAGAGGTGGAATATAAAAAGTTCCTCAGGGAATATTTCAAGGAGAAGGAAGATGAGAGCCCCGATGCCAATGTGATACTGATCTTCGGGGAAAACATCATCCTATCGCACAGGGATATTATTGTGGATAAAAAGTACTACAAATTCGCAGAAATACCTTCGATTATTTCCGCCTACGGTGGCATAGGGACCTATTTCAGCGAAGTGGAAGGATATGGAAACAACCTTTTGGAAATGATATCCTTTGGTTTACCGGTAGTGATCAATAGATATGATATTTATAAAGAGGAGATCGAGGGCCTCGGTTTCGACCTTCCCTCGATAGAAAAACTCGAGCTTACAGATAAACTTGTAGATGATGCCTATGAGATCCTGCAGAAACCTTCAAGAAGAAACAGGCTTGTAAGGCATAATCTCGGGATACTTAGTGAAAAACTCGACCATTGCATTATTGCAGAAAAGCTCGAGCCCCTGATCGTGAAGATGTTCACGAAAAAGTTATAATTAAATAGTCATCCGATGAATAGGATCGCAAAGTACCGATCCAATTTGGATTTGAGGATCAATTGTTTACAACTTCATCGGATGACTTACAGGCGTTATATCAAATTCAAAAAGATTTTGTATCTTTTATGAATTAATGATCACAATAATCAATTACAAAAATATATCTGAAACATGGGTGATTTTTATCAGAACGGAGTTGTAACCACACTGCATAACCTCAGGCACAGGGATTATCAGGACCTTGAAGGCAAACTGGAGGAATGGAAAGAAAAAAGGCCGATGGCACTGGTAATACCCAGCCTTTATTCAGAGCTGAGCGGACCTGCTCTGGGCCATATTGTTGAAGAGCTTGCAAAAGTTCCCTACCTGAATGAAATAGTTATTGGGCTTGACCGGGCAAATAAGAAAGAATTTGAGCACGCAAAGGAGTATTTCAGCAAGTTACCACAGCGCCACAGAGTGTTGTGGCACGACGGTCCCCGTTTGAAAGAACTGGATGAAATGCTGAAAATTGAAAAGCTGGCGCCGAAAGAAATGGGGAAGGGCAGAAACGCCTGGTATTGCTTTGGGTACCTGATTGCCGGCGACAGGTCGGAAGCAATTGCCCTGCACGATGCCGATATACTCACTTACGACCGGCTTCTGCTGGCCAGGCTCTTTTATCCTGTGGCAAATCCCAACTTCAATTACCGGTTCTGTAAAGGGTATTATTACAGGTCGAACAGCAAACAACTGGGAGGCAGGGTAGTGAGGCTGCTTATGACACCTTTGCTCAGGACATTGAAGAAATTCTGCGGGCCTATGGAATATCTTGAATACCTCGACAGTTTCAGGTATCCCCTGGCCGGGGAATTCTCAATGCGTGCCGATGTTGTAAAAACCATCAGGATCCCCAGTGACTGGGGCCTGGAAGTGGGGATACTTTCAGAAGTCCACCGCAATAATTCGCTCAACAGGATTTGCCAGGTGGATATCGCCGACAGGTACGACCATAAGCACCAGCCTGTTTCTGAAGATAACCCTGACAGAGGTTTGTCGAGAATGACCTTTGATATAGCAAGGGCTATTTACATCAAGCTGGCCCAGAATGGCATCGTCTTTTCTAACGGTATGTTCAGGTCGATCAGGTCTACTTACCTGAGGATTGCCCTCGACCTTGTGGAACAATACAACAGCGATGCCG
>CAZXWD010000109.1:4991-9827 GCA_964644135.1 uncultured Bacteroidales bacterium
TACAGGGAATCGATCAGTGATGCTGAGATAGACGACATCCTGAGCCTGGTTCAGGACTATAAAATAAGCTCCCCGGAGAGCAGGCTTTGGAGCCACAAGGATGTCATCCTCATAACTTACGGAGACTCGATAAAAAAAGAGGGTGAAAAGCCCCTTGCTGTACTGAAGGGTTTTCTTGATGATCAGCTATATGAAGAGATCTCAGTTGTCCACCTACTCCCTTTCTTTCCATATAGTTCCGACGATGGTTTTTCTGTGATCGATTACCTGCAGGTGGATCCTGGATTAGGTACCTGGAAGGAAATAGAAGAACTAAGGAAGGATTATGACCTGATGTTCGACCTTGTTATCAATCACATTTCCTCAAAAAGCGAATGGTTCCTGAATTACCTGGAAGGAAAATCACCCGGCAAGAACTTTTTTATTGAAGTTGATCCTTCCACTGATCTTTCAAAGGTTACACGACCCAGGAGCCTGCCTCTGCTTACCCCGGTCAGGACAAGGGAAGGCGTGAAACATGTGTGGACGACCTTCAGTGATGACCAGATCGACCTCAACTTTTCAAATTTCAGGCTTTTGAAGGAAATGCTAAGGATACTGCTGGAATACATCCACCGGGGAGCGAGGATCATCAGGCTTGATGCCATAGCCTATCTCTGGAAGGAGATTGGCACTTCCTGCATCCATCTTCCCGAAACACATGAGATGGTAAAGTTGCTCAGGGATGTTGCTGAAACTGTTAAGCCGGGGACCATAATCCTTACTGAAACTAACGTGCCCAACAAAGAGAACCTGAGCTATTTCGGAGATGGTGACGAGGCCCATATGATCTACCAGTTCAGTCTGCCCCCGTTGCTGCTGCATGCCCTTTTCAACGGGAACTCAAAATATCTCAACGACTGGATCAAAGAAATGCCTAATCCACCGGAAGGCTGTTCCTACTTTAATTTTACAGCATCTCACGATGGGATAGGGGTAAGGCCGCTCGAAGGGCTCCTGCCCGAAGAAGAGAAGAAGGACCTTTATGAAGCAGTGAAAGCCAGCGGAGGCAAGATAAGCACAAAGCGAAATTCTGATGGCAGCGACAGTCCGTACGAACTGAATATTACCTATTTTGATGCAATGAAAAGGAGCAACAACGGTGTGGATAACTACCAGGCGGAGCGTTTCATGGCATCACAGACTGTAATGATGGCGCTGCAGGGGATACCTGCCTTTTATATCCACAGCCTGCTGGCCACCGAAAATTATTATGAAGGTTTTGAGGAAACAGGAAGGGCAAGGACCCTGAACAGGAGAAAATGGGATCTCAGGGAGTTGGTGAATGAACTGGAAAAAGACAAACGAAAGAAATACATCCTTGACGAGATCAAAAGAAGGATAAGGATAAGGAAGGGACAGGCGGTTTTTGGTCCTGAAAACCCACAGGAGCTGATCGAAGCAGGTGAGAAAGTATTTGCTCTGCGACGGCATGATGAAATAGGAAATGAGCTGTTTTCAATAACCAACCTCACAGACGGAGAGATATCTTTGAATATGGATAAAATAAGCCAGGGGAAGTATCAGTTCAGGGATTTGATAGAAGGACGTGTCACTGCCCCGGGTGAAGCGCTGAAGCTTGCGCCTTACCAGGTGGCCTGGCTGATCAAAGATTAAAGACGATGAAAATACTTATTGCCAGCGATTCATATAAGCACTGTTTGTCATCGAAGGAAGTGGGGGAATACCTCCGGGAAGGAATACTGGAAAAAATGCCGGAGGCAACTGTTGTGATTGTCCCCGTAGCCGACGGGGGTGAAGGGACGGTGGATGCACTGGTTGATTCAGCGGGCGGGAAAAGGGTTTCGGCAAAAGTCCACGGACCGCTGATGAAAGAAACTACAGCACAGTTCGGCTTGATCGACGATGGCCGGACAGCGGTTATGGAAATGTCGGCAGCATCGGGCATTGAACTATTGAAGGATGAGGAACTGGATCCATTGAAAACGACCACTTTTGGTACCGGTGAAATGATCCTGGATGCACTTGACAGGGGGTGTAAAAAAATTGTGATAGGCCTTGGAGGCAGCGCTACCAACGATGGCGGAGCAGGAATGCTGCAGGCCCTTGGGGTAAAATTACTCGACAAAGACGGTAACTTCATCCCAAAAGGGGGAGGAGGGCTTTCTGCGCTTGAAAAGATTGATGCTTCGGGACTTGATGAACGATTAAGAGATACCGAAATAGTGCTGGCAAGCGATGTGGATAATACCCTGACCGGTGATAACGGCGCAACAAAGGTCTATGGACCGCAAAAAGGCGCAGGTGACAGGGAGGTTGAGGTTCTTGAAGAAAATATTATCCGCTTTGCAGATCTTACAGAAAACATAACAGGTAAAGACCTGAGGGATGAGCCGGGCGCCGGGGCTGCGGGAGGTATTGGCTTCGGATTCATGGCGTACCTGGATGCACAGATGAGGAACGGCTTCCGGCTTATCAGTGAGATGACCGGTCTGGAAGAAGAGGTCAAAAAATGCAACCTCGTGATTACCGGTGAAGGCAAGATCGACAGGCAGACCCAGTTCGGTAAAACGCCCTACGGTGTGGCGCAGGTTGCCAAAAAGCATAACAAACCAGTAATTGCCGTTTCAGGGACTCTTGGTGAGGGTTATGAAGTACTTTACGAAAAAGGCTTTGATGCGCTTTTATCGATTACCGACCGCCCTATGAGCCTTCAGGATTCAATGAAGAATGCCGGTAAGCTTCTGAAAAGCACCGGGAAAAGCCTTGCAGGACTGATACAAGTGCTTGAAAAATAAGTCTTTCCATAAAAAATTCAAAAAAAGTTACTTTTCAACAGGTATTTTTTTTGTTTTCACCGATAAATGGGTTCAGAAAAAACCCATGTTATGGAAACAATAAGAAGCAAACTTTGGGTGCACCTGGTGCTTATTCCGGCAAATACGCTGAAACCCTTAAAGGCTCATGATAATATCCTGCTCGACCAGGACATCAGGATGGCCTCACTCAAATACGGCATGGTGACTGAAGCTGTGCATATATTGCCGGGCCATATGCATATTCTTATCCAGCTACCTTTTTATAAGTCGCTGCCTGAAGCTGTAAGGTGGCTCAAACTCACTGCTACGCGATGGTTGAAATCGAATGGATTTACGTATAACGGATTTTCCTGGCAAAAAGGTTTCAGTGCTTTTTCAGTAAGCGCCTCACAACTGCAGGCGGTCCGTAAATACATTAAAACACAACCGCTCCTTCATATGAGGCGCTCGTTCGATGAAGAAATGGAAGTGTGGATCAGGCGTTACGACCTGATAGCATAGTATTGCCGCCAAAAATGGGAATTTACACAGGGAAATGATACCTTTGGCCATTATTAATTCCGGTCAGGTCAGAGGATGGGCAATAACAACAAAGACGAAGAATTCCGCTTTCCGTTTTCATCTTTCGTTGGAAGTCGCATAGGTAATTTCCTTCAAATTGCCTTCAGGTGCGGTTTCGACCTGAAATATACCAGGCGCGCCATACTTTCACTGATCATTGCCATAATACTCGAACCTTTCAGATGGATAAACCGGGGCATCAGGTACTTTACCATGCCCCGCGGGAAAAAGGCTGCCCCACCCTGGTTCATCATTGGCTACTGGCGAAGTGGCACAACCCTGATGCACCAGCTTTTATCTGAAGATCCGGAGTTTTATTTTGTAAGCACCTTCCAGACCATTTTTCCTGAGCTGATGTTCTTTCAACGGCCGCTTAAATGGGTTGTGCAGTTCTTCATGCCACAGCGCCGGCCGGTCGATCACCTCAGGCTGTCGCTTGATGATGCGCAGGAAGAAGAAATAGCGCTTGCTAATTTATTTCCTTACAGCTTTTATCATTTTCTCTATTTTCCAATTGATTATAAGAATGCCCGTGACCGGAGCCTCTACCTCGACAGGATGTCGCCCAAAAGGAGGAGAAGATGGCTCAGTGTTTACAACCGGATGATACTGGATGCACAGAAGAACAAGGGAGGAAAGCGCTTGTTGTCGAAAAGTCCCGCCAATACGTTCAGAATAGAGTACCTTAAAGAGTATTATCCCGATTCGAAGTTCATTTACCTTTACAGAGACCCTTATTCAGTGCTGTCATCTCTAAATCTTTTCTTTACAGAGGTTGTTAAAGGGGTTGGTTTCAGGGAGATCCCGAATGATGAGTTCAACCGTTGCCTTCTGGATCTTTTTATAAGGATGGATGAAGAATATGAAAAGGTGAAGGATGATATTGGTGCAGAGAACCTGATCGAAATAAGGTTTGAAGATTTCATCAAATCACCTCTCGACACTATTCTCAACATCTATGAACAATTTGGGGAAATCACTTCTGATGAGGTGGTCAAGAAGATCAAGGAGCGACTTTCGGAATACAAGGGCCACAAGCCCGGCCATTACTCTATTCCTCCAGAGATCATATCCCTGGTAAATGAAAACCTGGAGGATTATCTTAGTAAGAGGGGGTATGGGATAGTAGGCAGTAGGCAGTAGGCAGTAAGCAGTAGGCAGTAGGCAGTAAGCAGTAAGCAGTAAGCAGTAGGCAGTAGGCAGTAAGCAGTAAGCAGTAGGCAGTAGGCAATAAGTTCTGAGTTCTGAGTTAATCCGCGGAAATCCGTTTTATCCGCGTCATCCGTGTTCTATATGTTGATAGCCAAGCGCCAGGCGCTAAGCGCAAAGCGATGAAGAATCTGTGGAATCGTTTAAAATCTGTGGGATCTGTGAGAAACAAGAAAATGGAGTCACTTCACTCCTCACACTTCACGGATCTCCCAGCACCCAGCACCCAGTACCCAGTACCCATTAA
>CAZXWD010000110.1:0-9800 GCA_964644135.1 uncultured Bacteroidales bacterium
AAGACATCTGGAAGACATCTGGAAGACATCTGGAAGACATCTGGAAGACATCTCAATTTTACTCCATAAACCCGTACCCCATAACCCTGTTGTCGAAGAAAGTGGGTACGAGGATTAGCCCTCTGGATGGAATATACTCGATATCAGCAGCATTGATGTTCATGCCCGAACTGTCGAAAATGTGTTCGATCTCACCGCCGGGAGATAGATAGTGCATGTTGCCGCTCCAGTCGGAAAAGAGAAAGCCGCCTTTGGCAGTACCCTCCAGACCATCGATACCGCCGGTGTTTTCTGCAATGATTTCCATCTTACCATTTCTCAGGCTGGCTTTCACGATTTTTTTTGCGCCGATGTAAAGATTGCCGTCACCAACCCAGAGGCCATTAGGACCGGTAAGGATCTTATCATCCAGCCAGACATCAAACTTGCCTTTTGAAAGCCTGTAAACCTTTGTGTCCATCATGTCCGAAACGTAAACCTTTCCCTTTTCATCAACATCTATATCGTTCAGGAACTGTGCTTTTTCAGCCGGGTATTCAGCAACGATTTCACCGGAGGGGATATCTATCTCCACCAGACGGTCGATATCGGTCACATACAGCCTGTCTTCATAAACCCCCATTCCCTTGGGAGCATTTATGCCGGTAACCCATTTAAGATCAATGACCTCCCCGTCTGTCTTGATCTTCGAGATATAACCGTTGCCGTCCTTATCGGTGGGCTTGCCCTTTATGTTGGCAATGTAAAGAACATCCCTTTCATCATCGTAATAGACCGATTCGGGGACTTCAAACACTTTGTCTGTCGACCATTTAAGGGTTAGCCTGTCGCTTTTGATCGCTTCCTCTGTTTGACCGGCTGCCTGAAATACAATACCGGCAAGCAGAAAGAAAGAAAAGAAATACTTTAATGTTTTCATATCTGAAGTTTTATAATGTCTAAGTTAATACTAAAAAGACCCTGATCGTCATTACAAACAATCAAGGTCTTAAATAGTTTGTTGAACTAAAGGTTTAGTTAATAACCGGAAAAAATTTTACTTTTCTTCCTTTTTCTCTTCTCCAAGATCAAATAAAATGGGAAGGGTCATCTGAACGTTCACCTTTTCCCCGTCTTCGTTCTCTCCCGGTTCCCAGTCGGGCATCTCTTTCACTACCCGGTATGCCTCTTTGTCGAGGATATCGCTGGCACCCCTGACAACCTTAACACCTGTAACCTCTCCTGTCTTCTTTACTATGTATGAAACATAGACCTTTCCTTCAATTCCTTCTTTTCTGGCTTCTTCAGGGTAACTGAGGTTCTCGAAAATATAGTTCTGCAGGCCTTTCTGACCATCCCTGAACTCAGGCTTTTTATGAACTACAATGAATACCTGTTCCTCTTTCTGAGGGGCGGCAGGGTCCTGCGGTGCTGCTTCACCTATGGCTGGCGCCTTAACCGTTTTTGGCGGTGCCGGCGGCAGTTCATTACCAGCCTGGCTGAACAGCTCCTTTCCGGGCGTGACAGTAAAAAGCAAGGCAAGCATCAATGCCACCGGACTGATCAAGAGGTATTTCAGCACTGCCTGTTTACGGTTTGTTTTTCTTTTCATCATTATTATCCTCCTTTTTATTAGTGATCTGCTGAAATTGTTCGACATGGCACTTACCGGAATACCTGTTGACTCAGCAAATATCAACTGCTGGTATTCAGACATAGGATGGCCACTTTCAACAACCTCCCTGTCGGCAAGATATTCATGTATATTTTTGAGGCTTTTCCTGTAATACCAGAAAAGCGGGTTGAACCAGTGCAGCGCCAGCAGTATTTCAAGCAATACCACATCTGCCGAATGCCATTGTTTTACGTGGACCTGCTCATGAAGCCTGATGCTTTCAAGGTGCCTTTCTTCGTATTTCTTTTTGTTCAGGAAGATATAGCCAAAGAATGAGAAAGGCGCCCAGTGGTTTGGTATTTCGACTATTTTCCCGGTTTCACGGATCCGTTTGTTTTTCCTAATGATCGCTATGATCCTGAATACCCTGAAAGCAAAGACAATAAACAACCCTGCCGTGACCAGGAAATACCCTGCCTGCAGCCATGTAACCGGAAAAGTGCTTTCAAGAAGATTATTCCTCATTTCACCGGGAGTTACAACCACTGCCTCGAGCAGATAGGCAAACTGCCCGCCTTCACCGGTGTTTAACGGAACCGGAAAATCCAGCAATGGCAGCACAGCCGACAATCCAAGCCCGGAAAGAAGGAAAGCACGCTGTATCTTGAACAGGGTATCCTTTCTCAGGAAAAGCATATAAAGCAACCAGAAGAGGCTGAGGATGGCGGTTGATTGCAATATGTATGTAAAGAAAGCTGTCATTCTGTGTTCTATTTGCTGTTGTCGTCCGACAATTCTTTCCTTATCTCCTCAAGCTCCTCGAGTGAGATATTTTCTTCCCTGGCAAGGAATGAAACAGCTTCCTTGTATGAATTGCCAAAGTAATTCTTTATCACACGCCTGAGGAAGTTCCTGGTATATTCTTTCTTGTTGACCTGCGGGTAATACCTGTATGTTTTTCCAAAAGCCACATGCCCCACAAATCCCTTCTTTTCTAGAATCCTGACTATTGTCGATACGGTGTTATAAGCAGGTTTCGGATCGGGAAGTTTATCAAGGATATCGTTCACGTACCCTTTTTCAAGCTTCCAGAGGATCTGCATTATCTGCTCTTCGGCCCTTGTCAGTTCTTTCATATAAATATAACTAAAAATTTAGTTTGTTATTATATACAAATATAGAAACTCTTATCCCGTTTGTCAACTAAAAATTTAGTTATCTTCCTTTTCGTGCCATAGAAAATGGGCTGATCATAGGAATGAAGCGCCTTCTGACAGGTTTTCTGAAATAGCCTTCCTTAACTGAGGCCACTTCTTCGATGGTATAGAATGCTTCAGGATTGTAATCATGAATGATCTTTATGGCGTTGTTAAGATCTTTTTTATTAAGGGTTGAAAAGAGGATCTTTAAGGGGCCCGCCTTTCCTTCCCCTGAAACTTCAGTTACCCCGAAACCTTCTTCCCTAAGGGAAGCAGTGATTTCGGCCGCCTTGATCTTTGTGATCACTCGCAGCACGACCTTTCCGAGGGAGAGGCGCTGGTCGATGAGCATACCTATGTAATTCCCTGCTGCAAAACCCAGTCCGTAAGCTATGTAGCAGGCCCAGTTATCAAGGTGCTGAAGGATCTGCCTTATGGCTATGAGCCAGATCAGGACCTCGAAGAAACCCAACAGGGGTGCGATCATCCGGTACCCCTTGGCAATGAATATCAAACGCAGTGTTCCGATCGAAACATCCAGTATCCTGGCGACAAAGATCAGCATGGGTACAACAAACCATGTAAATACCCAGGTATCAATAACTTCAAACATGATTATAAAAAATATTTATTAATGTTTTTAATTTTTTCACTCCATACTTATCCTTTGTGTTCTTTGGTCAATCTTCAGAAAACCCCCATAAAGATCCTCAAAGCTTTAACAAAAGGCGGCCGGTAATCAACAATCGAACGGCATAACGTTTTTTAATACCTTTATCACTTCAAAAATGCGTGCAAAAGTATGCAATTATCCTGTTCAATAAAGTTATACTGTTTGCCGTTTATTTCAAAAGTATAGACATTGGATATATATTACAAGAAGCGCAGGTGGAAATGGTGGTTGTTTGCTACGGCAGTGGCGATCATCACTGTGTCACTCTGGTACACCAACAGGCTGGTAAGGGAAATTGCCCAGGATGAGCGGAACAACGTACGCATATGGGCTAATGCCATCAGAAAGAAAGCCGAACTGGTTAATTATACCAACAGGTTTTTTGATCAAATCAGGGAGGAGGAGAGGAAGAGGGCCGAAATTCTTGCCACAGCCTACCGCAACCTCCGTTTCGAAGAAGATTCCCGGACACTGGAGTTTTACCGCCAACTGATGGAACAAAACACTACCATCCCCATAATCCTCACAAACCGGTTCGACAGCATTACAACCTACAAGAATATTTCCGGGGACAGGATGGAAGGGGTCAGCGTGATGACCGACAATATCAAGAAGGAGTTTTCTTCCTTTGAGCCTATCCGGATAGTGTACCACGAAGATGAATATGTAATGCTCTATTTCAAGGAGTCGAAGATATATTCTGAACTGAGGGATGTGCTCAACGACCTCACCGAGTCCTTCTTTTCTGAAGTAGTTGTGAACTCGGCCTCGGTCCCGGTGATCATAACCGACAGTACAAGGCAAAACATGATTGAATACGGGAACATTAAAAGCGAAAAACTTTCGGATTCTACAAACATTGCAGCCTTCATTGCCGATATGGCCAGCGAGAACAAGCCCATTAAGATTGAACTTCCCGAACTGGGCATCAATTATATCTATTACAAGGATTCGGCCCTGCTGACCCAGATCAGGTACTATCCTTTCATACAGTTCACGGTCATAGGGGTCTTCCTGCTCATTTCGTATGTACTTTTCAGCTCTGCAAGGAAATCGGAGCAAAACCTTGTCTGGATCGGTATGTCGAAAGAAACCGCCCACCAGATAGGTACTCCGCTTTCATCCATTATGGCCTGGATAGAGCTCATGAAGATGAAAGGTATAAAGGATGAGGCCCTGGATGAGATCGAGAACGATGTAAAGAGGCTGGAGGCCATCACCGACAGGTTCTCAAAGATAGGCTCACCGCCAAATCTTGAGCCTATGAACATAGTTGAGCTGATCTACGAATCGGTTGACTATCTCAGGCCCAGGATCTCGAAAAAGATCAGGATCGATGTCAACCTTCCAAGAGACAGAGAGATCATTGTTCCCATGAACATGCATCTTTTCGAATGGGTGATCGAGAATATATGCAAGAACTCCGTAGATGCCATGAATGGCACCGGTACCATCTCCATTGATATCCAGGAAGAGACCAACCAGGTAATCGTCGATATAGAAGATACCGGCAAGGGGGTTGCAAAATCTCATTTCAAGTCCATTTTCAACCCCGGTTTCACAAGCAAGAAAAGGGGATGGGGTCTCGGGCTTTCACTTTCCAAAAGGATCATCGAGAACTACCACAAAGGCAAGATCTTCGTCAAAAACTCGGTAGTAGGGCAGGGAACGGTGATCAGGATCGTTTTGAGGAAGAAGTAGTGCCAGATTGTTTAAATTTGCACCAATTTTTTCATACAGAGTAACTTTTATCCATTCATTATGCAACTGAGCGAACAGGAGATCATCAGGAGAAATTCACTGAAGGAATTGATGAATCTTGGCATTGACCCCTATCCGGCCGAAGAGTTCCCGGTCAATGTCACAGCTAAGGAAATACAGGAGAAATTCCCGGATGACGATTCTCTTTACCGGGATATCACCATTGCGGGCCGCATCATGAGCCGCCGCATCATGGGAGCGGCCTCTTTTACCGAGATACAGGACTCTACAGGCAGGATCCAGCTTTATGTCAAGCGCGATGAGATCTGCCCGGGAGAGGACAAGACCCTCTATAATACCGTTTTCAAGAAACTGCTTGACATAGGTGATATTATTGGTGTGAGGGGGTTTGTCTTCGTTACAAAGATGGGCGAGGTAACTATCCATGTGAAAGAACTGAAGCTGCTGGCAAAAGCACTCAGGCCCCTGCCGGTCGTCAAGGAGAAAGAGGGAAAAACATACGATGCCTTCACCGATCCCGAGCAACGCTACCGCCAGCGCTACCTCGACATGATCGTAAACCCGGAGGTGCGGAATGTGTTCATCCTCCGGACGAAGATGATCAATTCGATGCGTGACTTCCTCAACAAAAAGGGTTACCTCGAAGTGGAAACCCCGGTTTTACAGCCCCTTTATGGCGGCGCTGCTGCCAGGCCCTTCAAGACTTATCACAATTCACTCGACATGACCCTGTACCTCAGGATAGCCAATGAGCTGTACCTGAAAAGGCTCATAGTGGGAGGTTATGACGGGGTTTATGAATTTTCGAAGGATTTCAGGAACGAGGGCATGAGCCGTTTCCACAATCCTGAGTTCACCCAGGTGGAGCTTTATGTGGCCTACAAGGATTATGAATGGATGATGAACCTGGTGGAGGAGATGATCGAAAGAGTGGCCCTCGATATGTACGGTTCAACAAAAGTGAAAGTGGGTGAGCATGAGATCGACTTCAAAAGGCCCTGGAAGCGGTTTACCATGTTCGGGGTGATCGAACACTTTACCGGTACCGATATTTCTGAAATGGAGGAGTCTGAACTGAGGAAAACCGCCGAAAAGCTCGGTGTGGAGCTCGACCCGACCATGGGGAAGGGAAAGATCATCGATGAGATCTTTGGAGAGACCTGCGAGCCGAAGCTGATACAACCCACCTTCATCACCGATTACCCGGTGGAGATGTCGCCCCTGGCAAAGAAGCACAGGACCAAAGAGGGACTGGTCGAGCGTTTTGAGGCCATCTGCAACGGCAAGGAGATCTGCAATGCCTTTTCCGAGCTGAACGACCCTATCGATCAAAGGGAGCGCTTCCGTGAGCAGCTTGAGCTGGGCAAGCGCGGCGATATGGAATCGATGGTGCTGGATGAGGATTTCCTGCGTGCCCTCGAATTCGGGATGCCGCCAACGGCCGGGCTGGGAATTGGCATCGACCGTCTCTCTATGGTGATGACCAACTCGCCTTCCATTCAGGACGTGCTCTTCTTCCCCCAGATGAGGCCCGAAAAGAAGGCACCGGAAACCACTGACGAAGAGTTCATCGAAGCGGGCATTCCGGCCGAATGGATACCGTGGATCCGCAAAACGGGCGTAAACACAATGGAAGATCTTTCTGAAGTGAACCCCAATAAGCTTGCCAACGACCTCAACGGCCTCCGCAAGAAGAACAAGCTCGACATCCCGGCTGTGAATGGCGAGATCGTGAAGGGATGGGTTGAAGGTAAGTAGTTCGGGAGCACGGGAGGACAGTAGGCAGTAGGCAGTAGGCAGTTGGCAGTCAATTCTAAATTCTGAATTAATCCGCGGAAATCCGCTGTATCCGCTGTATCTGCGTTCTATTAGCTGATGGCTGATTGTTCTCTGCGCCCTTTGCAAATACTCAGTGATCTCTGCGTGAAACCCTTTTAATGACGGCATTACTGAATATTTCGACTCACGATTCACACTTCACGCTTCACGGATTTCCCAGCACCCAGCACCCAACACCAGTTATTAAAAAAAACCACCCGGACTGGACTGCCGGGTGGCTCAAAATCGTATTATGGATAATTTTATGCCGTCCTCCTGAACCTAATGACCGTGGCGGTTACTATCAGGATGATTCCGATCACTATAGCCCAGTCGGAGAGAGGAATATCGGCGGTTGTAACGTATACCTCGAGGTCGTCGATAAACGGACCGTGGTAGTCGTTGGCTATTTCATCATATGTTATGAAGAAAAACTCAATGTAGATCTTGCCGGCGCCCTCAGTATTAGGAAGGTTCATGTCGGCGTATGCCCAGGTTGAATTGGTTGCAACCAGGTTATGGGAAACTATGAAATTGTCGAATTCATCATAAACCGTTACGTACAGCTCATCCCAGGGACAGGGGCCGAACTGGCATTCATTCAGCAGGTTCCACCAGAATGTGATGTTATAATTCTTTCCCGAAACCTCTATCAGGGGTGAGGTGACGTAGCCGAAGTTATCGCCGCAATCATAGTTTACCCCGTTGTTATAGTTCAGGCTGTAATCCGGTGAGTGGAACCCTGGAGGGTTCGGAGTGGCATCCACGGCCCAGACGCAGGAAGTGCTGCTGTTTAAAAGACTCCATCCCGTTGGAAGGGTGCCGCCTGTATTGTCGAAGTTTTCTGAATAAATGAGGGTACCTCCGTCACGTGTACCGTATTCGGAAGGCTCAAGGGGGTTTGCATTTTCAATTACCTGCCTTGCCTTTTCGCCAGGTATGGTTTTGATCCTTTGCTGATTCTGTGCAATCAACGATACACTGATGGCCAAGAAAACCACCGATACCAGAATAGTGAATATTCTTTTCATGATGCAAATATTAAAATGAATACCGATTATACGGCAATCAGCCCGGATGGTTCTGGTTTGTAATTATGAATCCCGTAAAACTACAAGATGTAATACACCTGTTTTTAATGTTTTCTGTTTCCTGAAAAATAAGCATTGGCTTTCAGCACCTTATAGGCTTATTAGAATTATTATAAATTACAATGAAGTCTTTTCCTATCTTTACCTTCCATCATGGAGTTCATCCACCAGGATATTCCCGGAACGCGCCTGTCGGTGCTCGATGTTGCTTTGCTGGTGCTGTATGCCCTTGCATGCCTGTTCATAGGTATCCGGGCCTCACGGAAGCAGCATGATGAGGATTTTATGATCGCCGGCAGGCACCTCAATACATGGGGCTTCATCACTTCGGTAGTGGCCAGTTATATCGGCGGGGCCGCTATCGTGGCCTACACTGCCTATGTTTACCGCTTTGGCATTTCGGCCATAGCTGTTTTCCTGGGTACCTCGCTCGGTTTCCTGCTGTTCATCCGCTATGCCTTAAAGCTTAGAAAAACGGGAGAGGAGCAGGGGTTTATCACATTGTCCGACTGGTTTTATCACAGGTTTGATAAAAAAACCGGCCTTGTTTCCTCACTGATCCTTTTCGTGGTCTATTTCGGGATGCTGCTCAACCAGTTCATTGCCGGAAGCAGTATCCTTTCCAACATCTCGGGGTGGTCGTACGAAATGTCATTGTTCCTTTCCAGCATAATCATCTCGATATATCTTTTTGCCGGTGGCTTCAGGAGTGTGATCAAGACCGACATCTTCCAGTATATCGTCCTCTTTGTTCTGTTCATCTTCCTGGGTTTTATCCTGATGGGCGACAAAAGGGATTTTGCCGTGGAGCTTATGGATTTTTCGCGGATGGATGTGGGAATGACCATAGCATTCGTCGCTTTCGGCGTCTTCATCATCTTTCAGTCGGCCGAATACTGGCAGCGTGTTTACGCAGCAAGCAGCGGCAGGGTCATTAAGCGCGGCTTCATTGGTGCAGCCATACTGACAGTGGTCACGGGGATGGCAATTACCATCATCGGCCTTGCATCGCACCACGAGCTGCCCGAAATTATGGCCCGGAATGCCTTTGCAGAAGGTCTCAACCTGCTGCTGCCCGACAGTTATGTTGGGGCAGGGCTTGTTCTCATCTTTGCTGCCATTATGAGTTCGGCCGATACGCAGATCTTTGTCCTTTCGTCGAGTGTGTCGGTCGACTGGATGGAGAAGTTCTCGAAGAAAAAGCTGAACCCCCACCAGGTGATGCGCCGTACCCGCTGGCTTATCATTGCCTTCTCGGCTGCCGGTTTTGCGTTCGCCTACTTTCTGCGCGACCTGGTTGCAGTGATCATTTTCATAACAGGGATAGGGTTTACCATTATCCCGGCCGTCATTGCATCTTTCCATATGAAGATAACTGCGCGTTCAGCGCTTTGGAGCTTCCTGGCGGGATCGGCTTACGTGGTAGTGCTGGTCGTCGTGGCATCTTTTCAGCCCGATTCGTTCGAGTTCTTTAAAAATAACGCCGAGCTGGCGATACTCTCGATCGTGGTATCGGCAGCAACGCTATTTGGGATACACTTTTTGAAATTAACAATTAACAATGAACAATGAGGGCTCAGAAGCGCAGCAGCTCAGAAGCTCAGAAAAGAAAATAGGAGGTTAAGAAAATAGGAGGTTAAGAACAGTCGGCAGTAGGCAGTTAGTTCTGAGTTAATCCGCGGAAATCCGCTGTATCCGTTGTA
>CAZXWD010000111.1:0-9720 GCA_964644135.1 uncultured Bacteroidales bacterium
ATACCCTTACCTGCCCAGCGGAGTCATTTTGGCATCCGATATCCAGGAAGGGCTTTACATTTTAGATATTGACTATATCCGTGCCTCTTTCCTCGAAGGAGTGGTGACTGATGCGAACACAGGAAACCCGCTTTTCAATGTACGGGTCGAAATACTAGGGGCAGGACAGGTGACGCAAACTGCTTTCGACGGGTCCTACGAGTTCGGAAGCACCATTTCCGGAACATTTGATGTTGAGTATTCGAAAGCCGGTTACTCAGATAAAATAATGGAGGACGTACAGATCACAAATGGTGAGATCACCAATCTGGATGTCGAGCTTGATAATTTGTTTGTTGGCCTTGATGAAGAAACCGGCCGGGAAATTGAAATATCAATGTTCCCTAATCCTTTCAGGCAGGATATAGCTGTAGAGTTCAACCTTGAAAACCAGGAAGGGCCCTTAACGGTTTCCATTTTTAACACCATGGGCAAAGAGATGGAAACTTTTGCCGCCGTCAATGATCAGGACAGGTTAACCCTGGGCAATACTCTTCCTTCCGGGATTTACTTTATAAGGATCAGCAGCGGTTCCCGACTGATAAAGGCTGAAAGGATCATTAAGTATTGATGGCCTTTGGCTATTATAATTTGATGAATTTCCCTGAAAGTGCCTGGTCCTCATATTGCAGCACCACGGCGTAAAATCCCGTTTCAAGATTAGAAACATCAACAGGAAAACCCCTATCCGAGCTGGTACATTCTACAGAGTGAACCGTCTTTCCAATCATATCTACAATTGTAACCTGCACTGTGGTACTGACGGGTTTTCCGGGTAATTCGATGTTTATAAGATCCCGGGCGGGATTAGGGTATATCCTGAGGCCGGGTTTTTCTCCCCGGAACTGATCGATACCAAGGTTTGGAGGGATCCCGTATTTCAAGAGCCCGAGCCCTCCGGAAAGTTTCCCGGTAACGAATTCAAGCCGTCCGTCAGCATTGATATCCGAGCCGTTCACATTTACATTGACACCGTTCAGGTAAAGGGAGTCAACAAGGTTGAAATCCCCACCAAGATTGTTGTCAATGTTATTGAAAAGGTAAAGCCATCCCTGTTCCGATCCCACGTAAAGAATTGTATTGCCAAGGCTGTCGTAAGTCATGAAAGGGGCGCTGTACCCTGTGCAGCATTCCGGCATCACATCGATGCCTCCAAGCTCTTCAATTGTTGGTTCACTACTGAATTCAGGGTCACCAGGTGAGCCTGTATTTTCATAATACCGGATCGTCCCGCTCCTCTCCCCTGCCAGGAGATCGGGAAGGCCATCACGGTTGACATCGAACACAAGGGGCTTTGCCGACTGCCCTGCGTCGATGTCAAAATAGTTCGGTACCGTAAGCTGGAGATCAGCAGGGTTCCCGGGCCCGGCTACATTCTCAAAAAAATGGAACTTTCCTTCTTCATCCCCCAGCAGCATATCCATATCCTGGTCGTTGTCGAGGTCACCGAATGCAGGGTAGGCTCCTTCAAAGTTAAATACCCCGGTCCCTGCAAAATCATCCGTCACTACCTCAAATTCCGGCATTTCATCAGTACCTGTATTCCTGAGCAGCATCAGGCGGCTGGAGTAACTGGCCGTTTCTTCAAAATAACCATAGCTTCCGGCTACAATATCCGTCAATCCATCGGCATTTTCATCAAAAAACACAGGATATGAGCCCTCCCCAAGGTCGATCATCCCTTCCTGCAGGAAATCATCCTGCTCAAAAGTGAAATCGGGTTCATTTTGTAAGCCTTTGTTAAGGTAGAGCCAGATGTTATCATAATTTTCAGATGTATTGGGGTTGTTGGGCGCCACAAGCAGGTCTTTTAACCCGTCGTTGTCGACATCGAGATGGTAGGCAGCAGGGAAAACGGTTATGTCAACCGGATCGGGGCCTGAAGGGAAGGATGTGTTCTGGTCGACCATTACAGAGCCGATTGTAGTTCCACCGTTCTCAAGCATTACCAGGTTGTTAAAGGTTATATCGCCAATGAGGAGGTCTTTCACACCCGACCCCGTGAGGTCAATTGCAAGCACAGTGGACCCGGGATGCCTTCCGTCCTTTTCAGGGTTGGCAACATTCACCTCGCAGGTATCGAACAGGGTAACTGTGTTGTTGTTCCCGTCTTCCGAAAAATACCCCCAGCAGGCATTCCGCAGTTCGAAGTCCAGTTCGTCACAGTTACCGTTATTTTCTATTGAAAGATTCTTGTGATATTCCAATGTGTTACCAATTACGTTAAAGGCCAGGATATCAAGATCACCGTCACCGTCGATGTCAATTATTGATGGAATATCGGGTGGTGCAACATACAGGGGGGGCACTCCGTCAAGGCCGGAAGTCTGGAGTATGGGGGTGACAAGATTGAACTGAATGCTGTTGCCGGGGCCCGGATCGTTCCTGTAAACCCTTATGCCGCCGGGCACCGATGTGAAAATATCTTCCCTGCCGTCACAATTGTAGTCCCTTAAGAGCATCCAGTTACGCATGGGCGGAAAGTAGATCTCGTATTCAGGGGAGTGCCTGTAGCTGATCTCCCCGTTATCACCAGTATTGATGAAAGTCTTTACCGATCCGTAAAAATCCCGTTCAAAAGCCACGAGGTCTTTCTTTCCGTCATTGTTGAGGTCGATCTCTGAAAACTGTGGTGAATTAAGCCCGCCAGCCCACGGATTGGTCAGTGAAACACTTGCCTTTGAAACTGTAACCGAGTTATAAGGAATAAGGGGTATCTGGCCAAAAAGGCCTTCTGATAAAAATATCATCCACACGAAACACAGAAGTACATATCGACTCATCCTAAAAAGGATTTGAATATTCGGGATTATTCACAAAGGTAGTGTCAGTAAGAGTTTTGATAAAGGCAATCAGGCTTTCTTTTTCTTCCTGTGTAAGCTGAACGCCTCCCTCATTCACATTTTTCATCAACGGGTCGATGGTAGGGGAAAATTTCAGCCCTTCGCTGTAGAAATCGATCACCTCCTCAAGGGTTTCAAACCTGCCATCATGCATATAGGGGGCCGTAAAAACAAGGTTTCTCAGGGTAGGGGTGCGGAATTTGCCAATGTCGTTCGGATCTCCGGTCACCTCATACAGTCCCCTGTCGGTAAATATTGAATCGAGCCCGTTGTTATGGAATTCATTGTCGGTGAAAAGAATGGTGGAATGGCAATGGAAGCAGTCTCCTTTTTCGGTGAAGAATACCTCAAATCCCTTTGTTTCTGCAAGGGATAGCTGCACTTCCCCACGAAGGTAGCGGTCCCATTTGGAATTGCCTGAAATCAGGGTCCGCTCAAACTGGGCCAGCGCCTTCACCACATGCATTGAATCAAGGTCCCTTGTCCCGAAGGCATCGAAGAACAGGTCAGGATATGATTCGTGCGCTTTCAAAGCAGCCACTGCCTGCGGCCATGTATTGTGCATCTCTACAGGATTTCTTACCGGTTCAAAAGCCTGCTCTTCCAGTGTACTGGCGCTTCCGTCCCAGTTATGCCCACGTATCCAACCGGCATTCAGCAACGACATCGAATTGCGGAACCCTTCAATTCCATCTATACCAGTACTGAATTTTTTTCCATTGTCGGTAAAGGAAAAATCCTGAGCGTGGCAACTGGCGCACGACTGTGTATTGTCGGCCGAAAGGATGGGATCGTAAAACAACATCCGTCCCAGCTTCACTCCTTCAACAGTCATCTGATTGTCAGCAGGTATGTCCATATCGGGAAAACCCTGCGGGATAACCAGCTCGTAAGGTGTGGGATCGAACACTTCAGGCCCGGGCTGATCGGGGGGATCATTTTTTTTGCAGCTTGTGCATAGTACCAAAATTGCTGAAAGAAGCAGTAAAATGTATTTTGAAATTGTATTTATTTTTTTCAATCTGGTCAGCAAAGTTGTAAAATTAAAATTAATACGTCACGGATATATTATTTACCCACCCCCTGGCTTCGCCTTCCCCCTCCCTACTGGTAGGGAGGGGGATCGAGGGGGAGGGTATGAGATATTTACAATTATCAGTTATCAATTATCAGTTCATTATTAATTATTCATTGTTAATTGTTCATTGTTCATTGTTAATTAACACTAAACGGTGTTTCAAAAACAAACACATCCCCACCGTTTTCCTGAAGTTTCTGCTGTATTTCCTGGTTTCCCATCATCATGGTCATTTCATTCAGGTCGAAGGTATTGGGGTTCTCCCACCATTTGCTTATATCCATTTTGATAAAAAGAGTTACTTCACTTTCCGAAACAGTAAAAGCTGAACCGGCCAGGGTGACCTCGATAAAGTTCTGGTTACCGTTGGTTGGCCCTGTATGGGCCTGGAAGTTGTTTATAGTACCTGCTGAGTCGACCTTCCCTTCCAGTTTCATGTAATGATATCCCGAACCCAGCGTGGGGGGCCATTCCATGTTGTTCTCAGGGGGGTTGGGGAAAGTGCCGGCAACGTTCTTTTCTGTGCTCAGCCCGAAAATAAAGGAAACAGAGGTATAATCGCCGGCCGGTATCTTCTCTTCCGGTGAAAATGTCATTGTGCTTTTTGTTTGACCGTCGACATAAAACTCATCGTCAACATAAATTTCAGCACCGTCAGCTCTTTCGAGGATAAAGTCCGATATAAAATACTGTAGCCTTGAAACACTGTACAGGTTTCCGAAAGCATTGGAATATTTGATGTTATCGAATTCCACCTCCTCATTCCCGACGAAATGCATCATTTGGATATTCAACTTTGCTTCAGAAGGCTCGTTTTCTTCATCCTTCTTGCAGGATGCAAGTACGAGGCTTAAAGAGACAAGCAATACAAAATATAAAAGGAATCTTTTGATCATTGTTTTCAGGGATCAACTGTTATTACTACCAAATATACTTAAGACAATCAAAAAGGTATATTTGTTCTGATAAACGAAAAAAAAGCCCGGAGATTTCAGGATATAATCAAAATAGATGGTACGGGTAGTATCTATTATTTGGAATTCAGGTCTGTCAGCCGTATATTTGCTAATTAACATATGTAATTTAGTTTTATTAAAAAAAACAATTGTATGAAAAAGATCTACACCTTTTTAGCCATATTCTCCATGCCTGTTGTTTTGCTTCTGATGGCCAATTCGGGCGGCAGCCAGGGGGGGTATACCGGGTCTCCCGGCGACGGCGAAAACACCTGCGTGGCTTGTCATAGCGGAAGTGATGTTATAAACCAGGAAGGCTGGATTACCTCAGATATCCCGCCTGAAGGATATACCCCGGGAATGGAATATACAATAACTGTGACCGGCAACCATGAGAATGTCCAGAAATTCGGTTTTGAGCTCACAGCCGAAACCGATGACCAGGCACGCGTAGGTGAATTTATCATTCTTGATACACGGACACAACATGCTGCCGGCAGCAATCAGAGAGTGACCCATACCTCGGAAGGCACAGCCCCGAGCGGGGATTCGAACAGTTGGGAAACCACGTGGGTTGCACCGGTAGACGGGGCAGGCAAAGTCACCTTTTACACGGCACTGAATGCTGCCAATGGTAATAACAGTACCAGCGGCGACCAGATCTACACTTCCAAGCTGGCAGTTAATGAAGCCTCAACAGGCATTGCCGGCCTAAGCCTTGAAAACCAGGTGGAAATTTATCCGAATCCAGCTAATTCGGTTGTGAACATAACCGTACCTGTCCGTTCTGAAATAAGAATAATCGACATTACAGGACAGGAAGTGCTAGCTATTGAAGAAGCTTCTGAAAAGGATGCTATTGATGTGAGTTTCCTGAGCAGAGGCATCTATTTTGTCAGGATCAGCTCTGGCACAGATGTGGCAAGTGTTAAGATGCTGAAGAATTGATTCCGTCATCTTTTTACTACTTTTACTTCTTCATTCAATAACTGATAAAAACATGAAGAAGACACTGTTCCCGTTTGCCATCCTCATCCTTTTATTCTCCTCGTTGCATGCGCAGGAATACAGTTTTACGTTCGATGGCATTGAAAGGACCTACCGTGTCTTTGTGCCGGAAGAATACGTTCCGGGTGAACTGCATCCCATGGTCATCAATATGCATGGCCTCGGGTCTTCTGCCATAGAGCAGCAAATTTATTCAGGGTTCGACTTTGTTGCCGATACAGCAGGGATCGTGATGGTTTATCCCAACGGGGTTGACAATACATGGAACGTCTTCTCCTCAGGCGGGACAGATGACGTAGGTTTCCTGTCAGCACTGATCGATACCATGGCTGCCAACTACGGTATAGACCTGACCAGGGTGTATGCAACCGGTATGTCGATGGGTGGTTTTATGAGCTACAGGCTGGCCTGCCAGCTTGAAGACAGGATTACGGCAGTAGCCTCTGTGACAGGCCTTTTGGTTTTTTCGCCCTGCGAGCCCTCGAGGCCGGTGCCGGTATTGCAGATGCACGGCACAGCCGACCAGGTGGTTCCGTACGCGGGTGTGCAGTTCACCATCGATCACTGGATCAATCATAACAATTGCCCCCCTGATTCAGTTGTAGTGGACCTTCCCGATACCGACACCACCGACCAGACAACAGTAACGCTGACCACATACAGCCCCTGTGATGATTCAAGTGAAGTATTGCTTTATACAATTAACGGGGGCGAACATACATGGCCCGGGGCAACTTTAAGCATAGGTGTTACAAACTACGATATAAACGGAAGCGCCGAGATATGGAATTTTTTCAGGAAATATACCCTGGATGAATTCACAGGCATCCGGCCTTTAAGCATAGCACAAGAAAGGCTTATCATCAAACCTATGCCGGTAACCGGCACTTCCCTGGTTGAAGTTCCAGGAGGATATACGCATGATAATATCCTCAGGCTTTACGACCTGTCAGGAAAACTTATAAGAGAAGAACATCACGGACTTACAGGCGAAATTGTCTTTACAAAGGATAATTTGAAAAGCGGGCTCTATATCCTTGAAGTTACTTCAGGGGAAAAGGTTTACAGGGAAAAGGTACTGGTTTATTGAAAATACCTTCCGGGTCTATAATGGTATCTCTATGGAGTAGGATGTACCACTGCCGGGTTCAGATTCGATTGAAAGTTCCCCGTTCAGAAAGTTCACCCTTGAGCGTATGCTCTGCAGTCCGATGGACCTGGAGTTCTCTGCTTCCTCAACATTAAATCCCACGCCATCATCAGTGTATAAAATCTTTAATTTACCGGGTAGGACCTCCATCCTGATCTCTATTTTCTTTGCGCCGGCATGTTTCAGGGTGTTGTTGAGCATTTCCTGTATGATCCGGTAGAGCATGATCTCCTTGTTCTCGGGAAGACGGTCGGCCTCAACGGGTATCTCCTTTTCCACTATAATGTCTTCCGTATCGCCTACTTTTTCGAAAAGCTCTTCAACAGCCTCGAACAAACCGAAGCGGGTAAGCAGTCCCGGCATCATGTTATGGGAGATCTTCCTCACATCACCCGAGGCCTGTTCGAGAAGCTGGGTGGCCTTATCGATCATGGGCCTGTTTTCAGGGCTCTTATCCTTGATCGAAGTGAATTGCATTTTGACCGTAGAGAGCAGAACCCCAAGTCCGTCGTGCAGTTCCCTGGCAATTCGTTTCCTTTCTTCCTCCTGCCCTTCCACAAGCGCCTTGGCGGCGAGCACTTTCTTTTCCTCCTCAAGCTGCCGGATCCGTTGTTCTGCGATGATCCTGTTTTTGGCGGCCTTCTGCCTGAAATAGAGGAAAAGGAACGAGATCACCAGTATTATTCCAATCCCGGTGAAAAGATAAATGTCGCGCTGGCTGGTTTTCCTTTTGAGATCGAGGTCTTTCAACAGGTTCGCCTTTTCAAGCCTGAGGATCTCGGCCTGATCCTTTTCCCTTTCATATTTAATCTTCATCTCATCCAGCCGGGCTTTTGTTTCGATATTATAGATGCTGTCAGTAAAATCGTAGCTCCTTTCAAGATAATCATAAGCATTCCTGAAATCACCGGCCCTGTAATAGGCATTCGATTTATTCTGAAGCGCATTGCTGTAATAATGCTTTATATTGTATTGATGTGCCAGATCTATCGCTGAATCATAATATATATGCGCCAGTCTGTATTTTCCCTCTTCAACGAAAATATCTGCTATATTGAGGATGGAAACATTGATTCCCTCTGGCATATCCTGGTCGCGATAGTAACTCAATGCCATCTTGTAATTATCAAAAGCCTTCCTGTAATCTCCCTGTTTTTCATAAACCTCACCCATATTGTTGTAGTTATTGGCGAGTCCGTGTTTATTTCCCATCTTCTGATTGAGTTCGCCACAAAGCCTATAATAAAAAAAAGCTGAGTCGAGGTTATGGCTTAAATTATAGAGGTTCCCGATATGGGAATAGTTCAGTGCAATATTGTATAGCCTGTTGTGCTTTTTATTTATTGACAGGCTTCTGAAGAGATATTCTTTTGCTTGCTCAAAATCAGGTTTAGGGAGGGAATACATAGTATTGCCAAGATTATTAAGCACCGATGCCAGCCCGGTTTCATGACCAAGCGCTTCACAATACTTCATAGCAGAGTGATAATAGACCGAAGCAGAATCAAATTCTGAGAGCCTCCGGAAAGAGTTGCCCAGGGAGTTGCACACCGACAACATACAGAGCGAATCATCGATTCTTTTATACATCTTTAAACTCGATCTTAAATTATCAATGGCCTCTTCATATTCACCCATTTCAAGTTGCATGGCGCTGTGCAGCCAATACCCTTTGGCTACATCCCTGACCCGTTGCAAAGAATCGCTGAGTGCGATCATTTTTTTCACTGTATCAATACCCTCCTTGTAATACCCATACCTGCTCAGGATCAATCCATGCCGGTACAAAGCGTCTATTATTCCATGATCGTACCCGATATCCCTTGAAATGGAAATAGCATCTCCGGCATATTGCTGAGCAGTATCAAGAACATTCCTGTCGTAATATGCTTCGGAAAGTTCCAGAAGAAGATTTACCTTATTGGTATCATCCGGCAGTTTGGAGAGGATATGCAGCAAACTGTCAATTTCATCAGTTTTACCAAATGCATTTGAGGGTTGCCATGCAAACAAAACTACAGTGAACAGCAGCGCCATCTTTACTGCGATCCGGTTGGTTATTTTTAATATATTCATAATGTAGTTCTTCAGACATAAAAGCCGAATGATCCCTTATAAATCATGTATTACTGGAAGTCTTTAATCTTTAGCCGTATGAAAAGAATGGCCTATTTTATCTCAATTATTGCGTCTTGTGCAATTATATTTACGGCTTCACCTCCTTCACTTCCATCCGAATGAATCACGGTTGCGATTACCCTGAATTCCGTTTTGTTGTTTAGGAGGTGTGCTTCCACATCAGCCTTTATTTCTTCATCAGTACCGTTGCTGTCACTTAAACTGACATTCTCATTTGTTTTGATCCATACGGCAGAATTCACAAGGTTAGGTGGAGAAGAAGGTTCATACGATCCTCTTACATTCAGTTCAACTTCAGCAATCCTGTTCTGAATGGGGAGGGGGTTACATGCAACAGACTGCAAAGATCCAACGTAAACGTAATACGTCGACTGGATATATAAAATATTGCTGTTTTTTGAGAACACCCAAATTAGCCCCTGACTTGGCTCATAAAGTTCCATGATACAAATTTTTGGTTATTAATTAATTGGTTAATTGATGTTAAATTACATAATTAATTGGCTT
>CAZXWD010000112.1:0-7664 GCA_964644135.1 uncultured Bacteroidales bacterium
AAACTACAAATGTAGGGATTATATGGAAAATGAAGACAGTCTTCAGTCGGCAGTCGTCAGTTATTAGTGGAGCGAAGCGATATTGGGATCAGCAGTTGGTAAAGACCAAATCTACTAATGTCAATGATCCCGAAAAGGGAGCAAGGGAGGTTGCCCGGGCGATTGTCAGGAACCTCCTTACATCCAAAACAATAACACCTGTAAAAGAACAGGAATAATTCTCCCTGTAAAAAAGAGCTTTGCTCTTTAATGCGTTTTCAGATTGCTATCTCTGTCCAGATTAATTATATTTGACCGGATTAAAATACAAGTCTTAACTAAATGTTGATACTATGAAAAAAAGTTTACTCTTACCATTCGTACTCCTGATCAGCATTTCGCTGATAAATGCTCAACAGTTGGAAAATCCTTCATTTGAGGATTGGGAAGATGTCGGAACCGTTAGGGATGAACCTGTTAACTGGAGCTCCCTGAAAACAACCGATAACTCTTTCGTCAATTCAAATGCCCCTGTAGTCTGGGATAGAAGTGATGATGCTCACAGTGGTGAATCGTCACTCTGGCTGACCAATATTGAAACTTTTGGGATTGTGGCAACAGGCATCATGACGAATGTCAGGGTACACGGTTCCTTCGAAACTGATGAAGGCTATGTTTTCACCGATCCTGAAGATGAGAGATGGCATACCGTGTTCAATCACAGGCCCGACAGCCTGGTTGGTTGGTTTAAGTTCTATCCGGAGCCGGGCGATTCTTGTGTTGTCACCTGTCTGCTTCATAAAAGAGAAGGCACCTTACCCGAAAATGAAACTATTGAAAATGTTGTGGCTAAGGCCGAGTTTAAATCCAATGGAGAAACGGTGGATGAATGGACAAGGTTCTCTGTACCTTTTGTATATGTTAAAGACAGCGTTCCCGATTATATCATCATTACGCTAAATAGCGGAAATCAGTTGAATTCAGTAAATGGAAGCATCGCCTTTTACGATGACCTGGAACTGATCTATGAGAGCGGTTCAGGCATTGATGAAGGAGCAGTGGAAACGGATGCCATTTATGTTTACAACAATTCGATCCGTCTCGATAAAATGGATGATGGGGAATTAAAGGGCTCAGTGCTTAAAGTGTACAATCTCAACGGACAGAAACTGCTCGAAAGAGAGGTGACATCTAAAAGCATTGCCCTGGATAACCAATTCAGAAACAATAATATATACGTTGTTGTGCTGAACACAAAGGATAAACTGTACACACGGAAAGTTATGATAAACTGATGTTTCTGATCCTTTTAGGAAGGTCAGCCGCCTAATTGCCACTTCTATTATGAGATCAATCAAATTAGGTTCATTGATCCTTTTAATCAGCCTTGCCTGGTTTTCAGCAAACGCTCAAAACAGTGTATTTAAAGGCCGCATACTGGCCGAAGATACAGGCGAGCCACTTGTTGGTGCACATGTAAAGATAAAATCAGATATCTCACAAGGTACTGCCGCCGACATTGACGGAAAGTTTACCCTCATTGTTGATCCCGGCACCCACACATTTGTTTTCACTTTTACAGGTATGCAGAAAGACAGCCTGACCCTAAGCTTCACCCCGGGGCAGGTCATTGAAAAGGACATATTGTTAACGCCTTATGTCAGCACACTAGAAGGCATCGAGATAAAAGTCGGGAAGTTCGACAGGAAGATCGAGGAAATTACCGTATCGATGGAGGTGTTGAAACCCGACCTGATCGAAAACAAGAACACCACAAACATCAAGACCATACTTGACTACACCCCGGGGCTCAATATCCTGGACAATGAACCACAAATAAGGGGAGGCAGCGGTTTTACCTTTGGGGTGGGAAGCAAGGTAGGCATCCTGGTCGACGGGATGCCCATGCTTTCAGCGGATGCAGGCAGGCCATTCTGGGATTTCATCCCTGTTGAGAACATTGAACAGATTGAGGTTGTAAAGGGATGTGCTTCCGTTCTTTCAGGTGCCAACGCCCTTAGCGGGGCAATCTATATCCGTACCAAATCACCGGGACTGACACCGAACACAAAGATAAAAGTATATTCAGGTCTGTATTCCACACCAAAATACAGCTACATGAAATGGTGGAATGATGTGCCATATATTGGCGGGGCTGATTTTCTTCACACGAGAGTTGAAAACAATCTCGATATAGTGATCGGTGCAAATGTGCATTTTGACCATGGATATATTGGTGCCCCCAGGCCGGGGCCTTTCGTGGTAGATAGTGTGAGCAACTTTTCCGACGATGAGGTTTCCACTGAACGCTACCGTTTCAACTTCAGGTTGCGTAAAAGGTCTGAAAAGATCGAGGGGCTCAATTTCGGCATCAACGGTAATTACATGCACCACAAGACGAACATGGTCCTTGCCTGGCTGGATGATTCTACCGGTTTCTACAGAGGCTACCCGGGAGCAATGACACTTCAGAATAAGAACATGTTCTACCTCGATCCTTTTCTTAATTTCTACTCTAAGGTCGGGATAAGGCACAGCTTGAAAGCCAGGGTATTGCACAATGCTGTCAGTGCTACCAATAATCAGGGAAACCTTTCAACCCTCTATTTTGCCGACTATAATTTCAAGAGGGAATACGATTTCCTGAAAGGCTTTGCATTTGTTGGCGGCCTTTCATTCCAGTACAACGACGTCCAATCAAGGTTGTACAGCGGTTCAGGAACTGAACGAAACAATATGTATAATCTTTCGGGATATGCGGAGCTGGAGAATAACATCTTCGACATAATAAACTTTTCCATAGGCGCCCGGCTCGAATACTTTTCACTGAACGACTCAGTTACCGACCTGAAACCGATCTTCAGGGCCGGTGCCTCCATTAAAATGCTCCAGGAAACCTATGTGAGGTTATCTATAGGACAGGGCTACCGCTTTCCGACTATCGCCGAAAGGTATATAAGGACAAATCTTGGTTCATTCGCAGTTTTTGATAACCCTGACCTGCAGCCCGAACATAGCTGGAACGCCGAAGTTGGTGTTAAACAAGGGTTTAAGTTTGCAAATTTCTTCGGCTACCTTGATATCGCCGTTTTCCAGCAGGAATACAGGAACACCATTGAGTACCTCTTCGGCTTCTGGGATTCGACCTATAATTTTGCCCTGGCAGGCTTTCGGTTCCTGAACACCGGAAAATCAAGGATAACAGGGATCGACATCTCATTGAACACAATCGGAAAGGTGGGTGAAAAAGGGGATATAAAAGTGCTGTTTGGTTATAATTATATCGTGCCCAAGACCCTTGAGCCCGGTTATGTATTCGCAAAGGATTACAATCCCGGTGGCTCTTCTGAATTCAGTTATGAAACCACGAGTGTCGATCCGAGCAGGAATATCCTGAAATACCGGTTCCTACACACCATTAAAGGTGATGTTGAGTTTAACTATGACAGATTTTCCACTGGGATAAGTGCCAAATATTTCAGCAGGATCGAGAATCTCGACAAAGCCATTGCAGATTTTGAGAAGGCAACCGGAAGCACCGGAGGCACGCTGCAGCCTGTGAAATACATGGATTATTTCTACAACCATAATAATGGCAATCTTATAATCGACTTCAGGATAAGTTACCTTTTTGCCGGAAAGCATAAAGTTTCGATAATAAGCAATAACCTGCTAAATCGTTGGTATTCATTAAGGCCATTGAAAGCCGAGCCAATGAGAACCATTATGCTGCAATACCGGGTTGAGTTTTGATCTGATCCATTTATTATGAACACATTGCTGCTTACCAAGATAATTGCAACGCTGGGCCCTGCCTCAGGTGACAAGGAGATGATCAAAAAACTTATTGAAAAAGGGGCCAGGGCCTTCAGGATCAATTTCTCTCATGGTTCATTCGACGACCATATTGAACTGATCAGAAATATCAGGGAAGCCATGAAAGAAACGGGATACCATGTGGCCATTTTAGGCGATCTGCCCGGCCCTAAAATAAGGATAGGCAAAGTAGCTGATGGCGGCATAATGCTGAAGACCGGTGATAAGGTTATCTTCACTGAAAAAGAAACGCATACAGGTGCTTCGGAAAATGATCCGGTCTTTTCTACAAATTACCCGGGCCTGATGGATGAAGTGAAGCCTGGAGAGCCCGTACTTCTCGACGATGGCAGCGTTAGGCTCATAGCTGAAAAGATCACCAAAAGATCCGGAAACAGAAAACTTCATTGCTTAGTGATAGAAGGAGGCATAATAACATCAAACAAAGGGGTTAACCTTCCCGAAACAGACCTTAAAATCTCCGCACTGACCCAAAAAGACCTGGATTGCATTGATTTTGCGGTAAAACACAAACTCGATTTTCTTGCCTTGAGCTTCGTGCGCAGAGCTTCCGACCTTGTAGAACTCAAGAAGATACTGATGGAAAAAGGAGTCAGGCCGGTCGACAGGTCATACAGGAAAAGGGCTGAAAACGACACTACCTTGCTGGAAGGTGACTTTGAGGGCTTCATTCCGGTCATTGCCAAAATTGAGAAACCACAGGCATTGTCAGATTTGGATAATATACTCGGCGAAACTGATATGATCATGGTTGCCAGGGGCGACCTCGGGGTTGAAATGGACCTTGCTGAAGTTGCTATCCACCAGAAAGAGATAATAAGGAAATGCCGGCATTACGGCGTACCGGTAATAGTGGCTACCCAGATGCTGCAAAGCATGATCTATGAAGCTATACCTACAAGGGCTGAAGTATCTGACGTTGCAAATGCAATTTTCGACGGCGCCGATGCAGTTATGCTTTCGGGGGAAACAGCCATTGGAAAACACCCCCTTGAAGTGGTGGACATGATGAACCGTGTTATCAGGAAAACCAACGATTATATGCTGAGTCGCGAAATAGAGCAGTCAGCGCCTTCATTCGACAGGGGCATTGAAAAACGTTCTGCCGCAATAGCTGCCGGTACCAAGACAATCATCAAGGAACTATCTGCTGGCCTTATAATTGTATGGTCAGAGCTGGGTGGTTCGGCAGTCTTTCTCTCTGAGCAAAGAATACCCCGGCCGATCATTGCCTTTTCCCATAACCGTAAAACCCTTTGCCTGCTTTCACTGTTATACGGCGTAATCCCGGTATTTCTTGAGAAAACGGAAGATGCCGCTGAGTTTTTTATTAAGGCTACGGAAATAATCAGGGAAAAGGAATGGGAAGAACCGGGCAGGCCACTCGTATTTGTACACAGAGACCCTTTTCACGAGGTTGGCCTAACCAATGAGATCACTATAAAGTATCTATAGCGCAAAGCGATAAGCGGTAAGCGCAAAGCGTGGAGCATGGAGATGATTCTGTAGGTGGGAATTGGCAGGAAATAATGATTTGAGTGTTGAGGACACTTTTTTAAGGAACAGAATCGTATATTACTTTTTTGATAAAGTCCCTTTTTTCGATCATATGTTCAACAAGCCTGAACTGGTTCCGGGCTCTTATCAGGTTATGGCCTTCTCGCGATACCTTGAAATATACATCTCCGTTCAGGTAATCCGTCAGGAACCTCAATCCTATTATAAAAGTGAGATATGCCGGGGCGTCGATGAACAGTGTAACTTCATTTTTGGTTAAAAAGTCCCCAACACACTTAAAGTAAGACCGGTAAAAGGCCTCGAAAAAGTCCGTATCGAAATCAACTTTACAGGGATCCTCCTCATCTTCAGCAGCAGTTGAAGCCAGCGTTCTGAGTGCATCCCCGTAATCGAACTGAATATATCCTTTCATCAGGGTGTCAAGGTCGATAAGACTGACTGCTTTATTCTCATTGTCGAATAAAATATTGTTGAACTTCGTATCATAGTGGACCGGCCGTTCTGGGATCCCTAACTGCTCAAAAGACCTGAAATATGATTCCATCGGTCCTTTCTGTTCTTTAGCATAGTCTATAAGTTCTTTTGCGCCTTCGGTGCGATTTTCAAAATTTAAGCCCAGGGCCTCTTCAAATTGCCCCCACCTGAAAGGGAAATCATGGAAGTTCGGTATGGTTTCGTGAAGATCTGCTGGAAGTTCATGGAGGGCAAAATGGAATGACCCTATGATCCTGCCCGCCTCACCGGCCATTGAAAGGTCTGCCGGGTTTTCATAAGTTCTCGTGCCCCTGATATGTTCGTAACATCGCCAGTAGTTTCCCTCTTTATCTATCGTAAAACCTTCACCTGTATTGGTTTTTATCAGTCCCGGCCAGGTAAAGCCAACCTTCCCCCTGTTGCGTATGAAATGATCGACCGTACTGATGTTCTCCAGAATTTCCGGAATGTTTTTGAAAACATTACCGTTCAAACGCTGCAGGATATATTCCGGGTACTCCCGGCCCTCCAGGTAAATGCGGTAAGTATCATTAATGTGGCCGGTATGTACGGGTTCAATTTGAGAGACATCTCTGTGAAAATGGTATAGCCCGGTGATCTTTTCAGGTCCCAATTATTATTTCCAGATGGGTGAAGGATAGGATCCTGACTCCACCAAAGCTGCAAGTTTTTTCTCAACCTCAGGCTTGTCTTCACGATAGGTCATCCCGAACCATTTTTCACCGGTTTTCAATACCGGGATTTCAACCGTACCCGATTTTATCAGCCGGTCTATTACATCAGGAAGCAGGAATTCGGCCTTCATTTCGTTCGGGTTTTTATCCAGGAACTCTAGCAGGTCCTCTTCCAGGTACTGAAAAAGAGATGGCATGAAGCACCACATATTCATCGAAACAACGGTGTCTTCATCAATAGAAATTTTTCCACCGTTTTCCTCGTATTCAGGACCTGAAGGGGTTTTATGTATTTTAAGCCTTTCCTTGATGCCCGTGAGCAGGTTCTTTTCACTAACAAAACATTCGGCCCTCGATACATGCCCGTGGTCCGACAGGGTATTTTTCAGGATATATCCTATCAGGGCGTACCTGCTGTGAAGCAGGTTATCCAGGTCGGAAAGGAAGCCGGCAGCGAGCTCATAGGATTGCCTTCCGTAGAAATCATCAGCATTGATAACAGCAAATGGCTCCCTGATCTTGTCTTTTGCAACCCAGATAGCGTGCCCGGTGCCCCATGGTTTTTCCCTTCCTTCAGGTGGCTCATGCCCTCCCGGCAGGTCATCTATTTCCTGGAAAACATAGTCAACCTCAATCTTATCCCTCCACTTGGAAAAGAATATTTCTTCCATATCCTCTTCTATATCCTTCCTGATAACAAAGACCACTTTCCCGAACCCGGCTTTCAGTGCATCATAAATTGAATAATCAAGGATTGCCTCACCCGAAGGTCCCACGCCGTCGGTCTGTTTCAGTCCCCCATAACGGCTGCCTATCCCTGCTGCTAAAATGAGAAGTGTTGGTTTCACGCTTTGAAGTTTACGAATTTCTGCAAAAATGACTTTTTTCGTTCAAACAGCCCACAATTTATTTAAAAAGATATCCCTCCAGGGACGACGTCTCATGGTTCAGTTTCGGTAAACCCTTGAAAAACAATAAAATTTTGCAAAAATTGAGACGTCGTCTCTAAGGTTTCCATTTTTTTACCCGGTAACCGGCCAGTGAATAATAAAGTATGAACAAATACGATGGTATTGCCACCCAATAGGCCTCCTGGGTGCCGGCAATATCCGAAACATAGCCCCAGACCAGCGGCAGGATGGCGCCGCCGGCAATGGCCAT
>CAZXWD010000112.1:7764-9662 GCA_964644135.1 uncultured Bacteroidales bacterium
GCAATTACCTCCACTCCAACATAAAAGAACAGGGCCAACGCACCAAGGATAAGCCATGGGAACTGGAAAATGTTTGATTTGCCCTTGTTTCCGGTTTCTTCTACCGATTCCTCCTGTTCGCCTTCTATTTCGGGCAGAGGCGCAAAGCGGATCAGCAGTCCGAGAAGGAACAAAACAATGGCCATAACCAGATATGGTCCTATAACCCTTTCCGCAAGACCGTCGAGGGCCAGGTTGCGTGCCTGTTCACCCAGTCCTTCCAGGCTATTCAGGAATTCGTCCCCTTCTTCGAAAATAAAAAATGCCAGCACCAGCGGCGCAATGGCACCCGCCACCTTGTTGCAGATACCCATTATGCTGATTCGCCGGGCTGCTGTTTCTCTCGGTCCTATTATGGTAATGTAGGGATTGGAAGCTGTTTGTAAAATTGCAAGCCCGGTGCCCATGATGAACAGCCCGGTAAGGAATACCCCATAGATACGCGAATATGCTGCCGGGATAAAGACAAGGCTCCCGATCGCCATTACCCACAATCCCACCATCATACCGTTCTTGAAGCCGGTCTTTTTCAACACCCATGAGGAAGGCAATGCCATTACCGTGTATGATATGTAAAAAGCAAAGGCAACAAAGAGCGCCTGGAAGTCAGTCAGTTCACACGCGATCTTGAGATAGGGGATCAGGATACCGTTCAGCCAGGTAACGAATCCGAAAATGAAGAAAAAAACACCGATTATCGTAATCGAGATAACATATTGCTTTTTACTTTGCCGACCAACAGAACCTGATTCCATATCTGTGAATTTATTAGTATAATTAATTGATTATTAACTCATCAACAAAAAGCCAGGCTTTTTCACCTTCCCCTGGATGTCCCTGCGGACAGGCGCCAATATTCTCTATAAGTACTTTTATATAGCGTGCATCCGTGGGTTCTTCATTCAATGTGGCAGTGAATATTTCCGGCCCTTCTGACTGGTCAGCCGGGGGTATAGGCTGTATTCCAAACTCCTCCCATTTCCAGCCGTCTTCCGAAACAGTGACCGTCACCTGCCTGGGTAAAAATATCCAGACATCAGGGTTGTTCAGGAAGTTGGATTGTACTTCCCTGATGGACCGCACCTGACCAAGGTCAATAACCACCTCGGCATCAACCCCTTCAAACCCCTGCCAGAAGGGATTCCTGTACCAACTTGAACCAACTCTCCCATCCACCAAAGCTTCTTCCTTTCCCGCCGGGTACCTGGGAGAAAACATTGTATTGTAGCTAACATTTCTGCCGAGTCCCTGGTGAGAAAAAAGATAATCCTTTCTTTTTCCCACAACACGTTCTCCATTCAGGGCAATTACCTCCAATATCGTTTTTGCCTCTATTTCAATCGCATTGCCATCATATTCAACAAACTCATCATAGTTACCATTACCTTCAAGTTCATAGAAGGAATACCGGAGTTTCGCATCATTTACTGGGGTGTACAGTTCAACCATCAAATGATGAGTGCCCTCATCAACAGAGGTGTTCAGCCAGATATCGGGCACAAGCCGCATCTCATCGAACCACACGGTTCCCTTTGAAATAAGTTCCAGCTCAGGGCTGACCTTTGCTGTTGTAACTTCATCATACAGGTCTATTCCCAGGTCATGGCGCTCCCATGATCTGCCTGCATAAAAAATACGCTTTGCAAGATTGCCTGCCCCCCATTCAAACTCAAGCGGATCATCCGGAAGTACCCAGTAATGAGGTCCCAGGAATTTCTTTTTCTTCTCAAAGTTATTCACAGAGCTTCCTGTAATCGCGCTGATGCTCAAAGTGTATGTCCTGCCGGGCTCAAGGGTAACATTATAGAACGACAGCCTGTTTCCTTCATTCTCTGCAGGTGTGTTCAGTCTGAGTGAAA
>CAZXWD010000113.1:0-2675 GCA_964644135.1 uncultured Bacteroidales bacterium
GCCGACAGCAAAAGGAAAAAGGCAAGTAAGGATCCCCCAGCGTATTAACGTGCCGTTGGCAATAATTGAAAAAGGCCGGAAAGGACCCTCCTGATCATTTCAGGATAATTAAGACCGCATTAATATGGAAAATGCGGTTTTTTAAATTGATTATTGCTTTCTTTGAAGAAAGAAATATCAATCCGTGTGATGAGAAAGTTATACCTCCTTTTAATGATCGCCCTTTTGTCCTGCCTTTCGGCGCTTGCAGGCCCAGGCGATACGATAATAGTGCAAACCATCGACTTCGAAACTCCTGTTAACCCCGGATGGAACGCCCCGCGTGAGGGCACCTACCTGTTCCCTTCCGATACAATGGAGTTCTCGAAAATATTAATGTATTATACATTGAAATGCGACCCCGGACAAAACCCTCCATGCGGTGAATGGGACTACACCACCCATACCTACTACCTCCACCACACCGGTGAGTATGACTCGACCCTCTATTCTCATTATAATTATATCGTGAACGGGACCACCCCTGATACGTTCCAGTACATGGACGACGTCTCCTGGAAATATGACTCCTATTTTGAGTTCTTCAACCAGACCACTCCCACACAAACCATAGAAATAGGGACCGGAGCGGCAAGTGCTAACCTCACCCAACCGGGCAGCCCGGATAGCCGTCACCTCTACCTTTACAGGGGTAGCGAGCTCACCACAGCCGGACTGTCGGCAGGGGACCTCACTGGGCTGCAACTGAACATCCAGTCGGGGGCCGGTTATATTAAAAAGCTCACCGTCAGGATCAAAGACACTGATTCAACTCAAATAACACCAGTAAACTGGACAGATGAAGGCTTTACAACGGTCTTTAGCCGGAGCCTCGATCCCGGCTCAGGCGGCTGGACAGACATCCCCTTTGCCTACCCTTTTAACTGGGACGGCACGTCATCGCTCATTATTGATATCTCTTTTGAAAACCATGAAAACCTGGATGAATATACGCTTGGCGCCGATGACCCCGGGTTCAATGCGGGTGTGATCAGCGGAAATGGGGATCACTTCCTCGATTATGAAGGGACAGATCATGTGGACATCCCAGTTGAACCATTCGAGGATCTCGACAGCGCCATAACTGTTTCTTTCTGGCAATACGGCGACCCGGGAAAGCAACCGCAGAACGATTATATTTTTGAAGCAAGGGACCAGTACAACCGCCGCGTACTGAATGTGCACCTTCCGTGGAGCGACAGTAAAGTTTACTGGGACGCAGGCCGGGATGATGACGGGTACGACAGGATCTACCGTACTTCACTGCCCGATGAGTATAAAGGCAAATGGAACCACTGGGCCTTTGTCAAGGAATGCGGGGTAGGCGAAATGGCCGTATACCTCAACGGGGAGCTATGGAATTATTCTCTTGGCAGATACAAGCTCATGGACAGCATCACGAGTTTCCATATCGGCTCCTCAGCTAACAACACAGGCCATTATGACGGGATGATAGATGAATTCAGGGTGTGGAACAAGAACCTCGACCAGCAGACCATTATCGACTGGATGCACAAGGATATTGACGGTTCACACCCATTCTACTCAAACCTCCTTGCCTACTACCGGTTTGATGAAGGCGAAGGGTTTACGACAGAGGAGGAGCTTTCGGGCGATACAGGTGAACTGGGAGGATATCCGCAATGGATGAATTATAAGGGAACAGAGAGGTTCAGGAACTTTACACAACAGAATAACCGGCCTCATGTAAAATTTGAAACAGGGACCTATAACGCATCCACCCTGGATTCTTTATTGATGGTGGATACAATCCCAAAAGGACCGTTGATGATCGTGATGTATGAAGACACACTCGATCCTACCACTCCAACGGATACCCTTTCCAAATGGCCTGTCTATTACAATAATTATGTGTTCGATCAGAATGGGAACGCCACCGACTCCACTTTTGTTACCCCTGATGGCACGCTCATTAAAGACACCCTGTATTACTACGGTGATCCGTATGAAATCATAGTGAAATATGAACTCGGCAGGTTTATCACCCCTTACGGCATTAACGTTGACCTGGGCGACGGATGGACCTGGGTCTATGATGTTACTGACTTCCGGCCGTTCCTTGCCGATTCAGTTCACCTGCAGGCAGGTAATTTCCAGGAACTGCTCGACCTGAAGTTCTACATGATCGAAGGTACCCCGCCCAGGGAAGTAAAGAACATACAGCGGATGTGGCACGGGTATCATGCCCTGAACAATTTCGAAACACTTGTACCCCCCGACACCGTTCAGCTCGATCCCGAGGCAACAGGATGGAAACTTAAGATCACAACATCAGGCCACGACTGGGACAATTCAACGAACTGCGCCGAATTTTGCGAAAAGACCCATTGGGTCGACGTGGACGGCAACACTGAATTCACATGGGAGATCATCGACGAATGTGCCGATAATCCGTTGTACCCGCAGGGAGGCACCTGGATATACGACCGCGCAGGCTGGTGCCCCGGCGATAAAGTAACCGAAAGGCACCTTGAGATCACCGACCTGGTCACCGCCGACTCGGTAATCCTGGACTATAATTGTGATTCGGATCCCTATGGCAGGTACCTGCTGAGATCCTACCTTTTTGAATATGGCGATCCGAATTTCAGCCTCGACGCAAGGGTGGATGAGAT
>CAZXWD010000113.1:2775-9300 GCA_964644135.1 uncultured Bacteroidales bacterium
GCATCATCTGAGTTTGAGCTTGCACCTGAATACCCGAACGAGTTCATAGTGAGGTTCAAATCAAACAAAAGGCCCTGGGAAAATTACTGGCAAATAGTAGATAGTGAAGGTAACATAGTGGAAGAAAGAGACGGTTTTGAGCCCGACACGGAATATCGCGACACCCTGCTGCTGGATGATGGCTGTTACACTTTTACCATGTACGACTCGGGCAACGACGGCATCTCTTTCTGGGCCCATGGATTCCAGGGCAACGGTTACCTTAGCTTCAGAAGGCTTGATAACAGTACGCTTCACGTCTTCACAGGCGACTTCGGAGCATGGACAAGTGTCAACTTTACGGTAGGTCTTGCAGTCAACACACAAGACCTGCACTTAAAGGATTATGTTGAAGTGTATCCTAACCCCGCAAATGACAACCTGAATATTTCACTGGCATTATTGCAGCAATCAGATGTCAGCATCGTTATATATAATTATTCAGGAAAAGTTGTGAAATCCGGCCATTTTGACAATGTCGACAATGAGACAATTCATTTGAATACATCGGACCTGGCACCTGGTTTATATATTTGCAGGATCATAAAGCAAACCGGGATCATTAGCAGAAAGATCGTTATCATGTAGATAAGGGCAGAGATCATTATTTACCCTTCACTATTTATTATTTACTATTTACTTTGATACCTTTGCCGAAACCATTTCACCAGGACAAACAGAATGCAATCCGCACCTATAATCAGGATTGAAGATCTTACAAAAAGCTATAAGGGTTCTTACGAACCGGCACTCAACGGTATTTCATTCGATATACCGGAAGGAAGTGTATTCGGCCTGCTGGGGCCAAACGGTGCGGGAAAGACAACCACAATCAGCATCCTTTGCGGATTGATCCCGAAAACAAAGGGGCGGATCACCATAAACAAAAGGAACCCTGAAAAAGAGCTGAACGAGATCAAAAAGCTTATCGGTATCGTGCCTCAGGAAATCGCCCTGTACCCTACCCTGACCGCACGTGAAAACCTCAGGTTCATCGGAAGCATGTACGGGCTTAAAGGACGGATACTTGAAGAAAGGATCGGCGAATGCCTGACAATGATGGGGCTCGACAAGAAAGGGGACAGGCTTATAAGGACTTTTTCAGGAGGGATGAAAAGACGGGTGAACCTGGTGGCGGGGATACTTCACCGGCCTAAAATACTCTTCCTCGACGAACCCACTGTTGGTGTTGACGTTCAATCGAGAAACCTGATTTTAGAGCACATACGCACGATGAACAGAAAGGGCACTACCATCATATATACTTCTCACTACCTTGAGGAAGCAGAGCAGCTATGTGACGACATTGCCATAATTGATAACGGAATGATCCTCCTTGAAGGAAGTCTGAAGGATCTGCTTAAAAGCAAGCCGGAATATAAAGACCTTGAAAGCATTTTCATTCATTTGACAGGCAGGAAATTAAGGGATAATTAAATGCACCGGTTATTGGCAGCCATAAAAAAAGAAAGCCTTCTGATGGCAAGGGACAGGTCTGGACTGATAATCCTCTTCCTTATGCCTGTATTGCTTGTAATCGTTATGACGCTTATCCAGGACATAACTTTTCAGAATGTGGATGATAAGCGCCTGGTTGTGCTTTTTCTTGACCTCGACGATGATGAATTCGGGAATGCCGTGGTAGAAGGGCTGGAAGGATCAGGGTACTTCGACCTTGTAAAAGTAACGCAAGATAAGGCTCTCAAAGAAGAGGCTGTCATGGAACTGGTTTCGGCGGGCGATTACCAGATAGGCATAATCGTGAAAGAAGGTGCCACAGCCGCGATCAGGGGTAATGCAAAGATGCTCACAGAAGATATTTTTGCCGGTACCGATCAGATAGAAAGGGAAAGCAAGACAGGCAACATCGATATTTACTTCGACCCTGTAATAGGCAACTCTTTCCGCCAGACCATCCTGGGCAACCTTCAGAGCCAGATCTCCCGCATGGAAATGAGGATCCTCTTCGAAACGATCTCCAACAGGCTGAAAAACACATACCCCGGGTTCAGCGAGGTTGATTTCAGCAAAGCATCGGCCATAAAGATCGAAGAATCCTATGCGAAAGGTTCTGATGAGGAGTTCGTTCCGAATTCAGTCCAGCACAACATACCCGGGTGGGCGATCTTTGCCATGTTTTTTATAGTCATCCCCCTCACAGGCAATATCATAAGGGAAAAAAGCGAAGGCATCTCTCTAAGGCTGCACATGTTCCCAAAATACAGGGGTGTCCTGATCTCTTCCAAAATAATTGTTTACTCCGTAGTTTGCCTTCTCCAGTTCGTTGTGATGGTAATGGTCGGTATCTTTGTCTTCCCCCACCTGGGGCTCCCCCCGCTTGATATAGGGAGCAATACCGGGGCCCTGTTTATAATTACGCTCGTAACGTCTTTTTCGGCTATCGCCTACGGCCTTGCCATAGGATTTATCTCAACAACACATGACCAGGCAGCATCTTTCGGTACAGTTTCAATAATAATCTTGTCGGCTATCGGGGGATTGTGGGTCCCGACTTTTCTCATGCCCGAGGGCATGAAGACTATAGCATCTTTCTCACCGCTCAACTGGAGCCTCGAGGGTTATTATGAAATATTCCTCAGGGGTGAAGGCCTTGTAAGCATACTTCCTTATGCATTAAAACTCATTGCTTTTTCGGCAGTGATGATCCTCTTGCTCCTTACAGTGCAATTAATAAGGAAAAGATAATGCGCTTCTAAAATAATTTATACAGTTTCATTTCGTTTAAGATAGTAGATTTGCGAGTTCAGTTACAAAAACCAGGATCCTATGAAAAAGATCTTCCCGATTATTTCAATGCTGTTGTTCATTTTTGCCTTTGCGCTGGGTTTCAACGTTCCTGCAGATAATAAAGAACCTCCCCCGGTGCCGGAAGATGAACTTGCCCTTGATTTTCCTGAAGATGTTATGGGTATCATGGAAAGATCGTGCTTTGGTTGTCACACTGCAGAATCATCAAACAAAAAGGGTAAGTTCAAGCTGAATTTTTCGAAATGGGACGATTGGAAAACGTCCAAAAAAATAGGGAAGCTCGATAAAATTTGCGAGGAAGTGAAAGAAGGGGAGATGCCACCCGAAAAATTCATCGAAAAGTATCCCGACAGGGAACTCAGCGAAAATGAAGTGGAAACTATTTGTAAATGGGTGGATACAGAAGTAGATAATCTGATTGGAGAATAATTTTCTGTTTGTATGAGAAAGATCTTTACGATTTTTTTGTTGCTTTTGCTTATCGTAATAATTGTCATCCAGTTCTTTCAGCCCGAAAAAAACTATCAGGAAACCACTACCGATAGCTTCGCCTTTCAAATGGAAGTTCCGGAAACAGTCAAGAAATATCTTGTCAAAAGTTGCTTCGATTGTCATTCAAACCAGACCCGTTACCCCTGGTATGGCCGTGTATCGCCGGTTTCCTGGATCCTCAATAAGCACATCACAGAGGGAAAAGAAAACCTGAACTTATCTGAATGGGGTCAGTATTCAAAAAGAAAGCAGTTAAGCCTCCTGAACGAGATCTGTGAATCGGTATCCAACCGAAGCATGCCATTAAAGAGTTATGCTTCGATACACAAAGATGCAGAGCTCTTTGATTTTGAAATAGAAGAGATCTGCGCCTGGACGGAGGAAGCTGCCGAAAACCTTATGAACAACTAAACGTATACATTCTTCATGGCAGGCGGCAGCGGCAATAATGCCATTGACGTGCAGTATGGCACGTTAGCATTTGTTATTAACGGTTTCCGCCGGGAGACCGTTGATGAGGTTGGCCGGGAAGCAAGTGAGGCCTTCCCCGGGGCCCTTATTTTCCTCGCTCCTGAAGTAAAAAAAACAACTTCCGGTAAAGATCTGCCGGGAACTGAAATATTATGTGCCGGCACCGGGGGATCCAGATCTGAAGCATTCAACAATTGCATTGAAAAAGCCCTTGAGGCCGACACTGACCATATTGTGATCATCGATGCCAACCGTGTAAAGGAACCGGCATATCTTCTTGATAAGATCAGTTCCCGGACTGCCGGAAAGGAGATTACAACATTCCTCGTTGACGAATCAGCACTTATCAGGGAAAATTCCAGGAACCCTGTCTTCCAGATCTTCAGGAATTTTCTCTTCTGGGCGGAAACAGGTTTCAGGACAAGTTTGCAGAAAGCACCAGTGATCATATATCCTGCATGGCTGATCAGATCATTTAAACTAACCCCATTCAAAGAAGGCAGAAAAAGGGAGTTTATCATAAGGGCAATATGGAAGGGAAAACCGGACATAATACCGGTGGCATCCACATCAGTCAAAAAACCCTCAGGTAAGGTGAACAGGAGGTTTCTGCTCAGTCTTTCACAGCTTTTCCTCATGCATACATGGCTATTGCTGAAATCAATATTTTATATTCAGCCAAAGGCTGCGATCAGGCTTTTTACTGTTGCAAACCTGAAAGCTTTTATCAGGAAAGAACTCCTGAGTCCGGGTGAGCCGGCGTATATCAAAGCTCTTTCAGTTACTGTCGGCATCTTCTGCGGCATCATCCCACTCTGGGGCTGGCAAACTATTATAGCCATCACCCTGTCATTGTCATTCCGGCTTAACAAGATGATCACCATAACTACTTCATCACTAAGCATTACTCCGCTTCTTCCTTTGATCCTCTACCTGAGTTATTATACAGGGGGCTATTTTATTGGTGATATACCATCGTTCGAAGCTAGGCAGGAAATAACGCTGGAATTCGTAAAAGTGCATTTCCTGCAATACTTTATCGGCGCCTTTATCTTTGCCTTCATTGCAGGGATCTTTACAGGGCTGTTTACCTGGGGGGTATTAAAGATATTCGGTGTGGGACGAAAAAAGGATCATATTTCGAGGAAGTGATTTAATAAGCGCTTAACAGCCCATACAGTAAATAAAATTTAACTTTGTGCCAATCTACTTGAGGTGATGGAATATAATGTAGAAGAGTTTGAAAGGATCAGACCTTATGAAGACCGGGAGATACAACCTGCTCTTAAAAGGATAACCGGGCAACCACAGTTCCCGTCTATTGTGGAATACCTGTTTCCCGGTGTGCCGGCTGATAAAATCGCCGCACAGATGACACAATTCAAAAGTGTGAGGGAGTTCCAGCAAGGTGTTATGCTGAAGGCCTTCGACAAAGTAATTCACAAAACCATAGAGGAATTGTCTTTCAGTGGTATTGACAGCCTGAGCAAGGAAGTGCCTTACCTGTATGTTTCAAATCACCGCGACATAGTCCTTGACTCTGCGATCATTCAGTACATCCTTGTTAAAAATGGCTTCGACACCGGGGAGATTGCCTTTGGGGACAACCTGATGCTGGCCCCTATCTTTGTGGATATTGCCAAAACAAACAAAGTACTCACAGTTTTCAGGGGTGGCACAATGAAGGAGAAGCTTGAGAATTCAAGGAAGCTTTCGAAATACATCCGCTATGTGATCACCGTCAAGAAGCAATCTCTCTGGATAGCCCAGAGAAATGGCCGCACCAAAGACGGCATTGACGAAACCGACCCGGGCCTCCTGAAGATGTTCCACCTCAGTGGTGAAGATATGGACCCTGAGGATAGTCTTTCAATGCTGAATATTGTACCTGTAAGCATCTCATATGAATACGAGCCCTGCGACGACCTTAAGGCAGAGGAGAACATACTTACCCGTACCGAAGGATATGAAAAGAAACCGGAAGATGATTTCAAAAGCATCTTAATGGGCCTGAAGCAAAATAAGGGCAGGGTGCACGTTCATTTTGGCACCCCCATCGGTAAAAAAATGATGGAGGGCCTCGCCGGAAGACACAGGAATGATTTCTTTAATAACCTGGCTGGTTTGATCGATAAGCAAATAATCGAAAATTATAAGCTCTGGCCAACCAGTTTCATTTCGTTCGACCTCAGCGAAAAGAAGCAGGAGAACTCAGGAATTTATTCTGATGAACAGAAAAACGCTTTCATTGATTACTTAAAGAAGAGAGCTGAAGGCCATGCCATTGATCCGGGTGATATGGAGAAGGAATTGCTGAACATATACTCAAACCCTCTTAGAGAAAAATCGAGCTTTTGATCAAAATTTATACTAAAGGATGAAAGAACTCATAAACAAGTACTTTAGCATATTTTCTTTCCTGCTGATCATAGTGGTTGCCTACCTGGGTTATGCAAACACTTTCGAGGTTCCTTTGCAGTTCGATGACGGCGCACATATCCGTGATAACGACAAGATCAGGAAATTCGAAAACTACACGACCTACCGTCACTGGAAGAACTTCAATAACCGCCCGCTGGCTCATTACACCCTTGCACTGAGCTACCACATGAGCGATTTTGAAGTTGATGAAAGCGGCCGTGAAACCATCGACACCTGGAATTTCCATATATTTAACCTCCTGGTCCATATGCTGGCAGGGATATTTGTCTTTCTTCTTGTCAGGGAGATCCTGTCGGTGCCTATGTTCAGGAA
>CAZXWD010000114.1:0-7862 GCA_964644135.1 uncultured Bacteroidales bacterium
GTATCCGGTATATTAAAAAGTATTGATAATGATCATGAAAATTGCAGTCAATAGACAACAGCATTTATGTTCATAAGCACTTTTAGCAAAACAAGATTTTTGGTATTTTTCATCTTATTTTGATCTGTGTTTGAAAGAATTGGCAAGGGGAACTGAAATATCGAGAAAAAAATTCATTAAGGCACTGGGTGTTTTGCTCATGGCCCCTTTTGCAGGCGCCTGGTTTGTCATGACCCGTAAAACTGTTTCACACCGTGAAAATCTGACAATGCATATAAGTATGGATTCCATCCCGCAGGGCACCCGCCTGTCAGATAAAATAATAACGGTCAGGAAAGGGGATAAGATAAAGATCCTGTCGTCAACATGTACACATCTGGGTTGCCGGATCACCAAACAGCAGAATGATATGCTGGTGTGTCCCTGCCATGGCTCAAGATTTTCGTCCTCCACGGGCAATGTGCTCGCAGGACCGGCTGAAAAGAAGTTGAAAGAATTAGAATTCACACAAAGCGGAAACCAGATCATAGTTAAGCTTAACTCATGAAGCTGAACGGAATAGCAAAGCTCATAAAATTCGATACTTATGGTTGGATGGCAGTTTCATCGCTGATCATCTGTATAATATCAGGGGTTTTACTGGCTATTCCGTACGATGTTAATGATCCCTATGGTTCATTGAGCCTGCTTGTTATCGAAAATCCTGCCGGTAACCTTTTCAGGAACCTGCACTTCTGGAGTGCACAGGCTTTTCTGATATTGACCATAATCCACATTTTTGATCATTTTTTCCTGAATACCGAAGAAAACGTCAGCCGCGGGGTCTGGTTACGGCTTACCCTTACTGTCGCCATTGTTTTCTTTGCCATGCTGTCAGGCTTTATACTCAAAGGTGATGCTGATGCCCTTCAGGCAAGGAGGATCTTTTCCGGATTGCTTTCAGGTATTCCTGTTGTAGGATATTACCTGGATTATTCATTACTGGGCACCGAAGATGATTTTCAGTTGATATATGTACATCATATAGCCACAGCAACTATTTTAATTCTTGCTTTCACCTATGAACACGTTAGATCGATCTGGCCCGACCTTTTCAGGTTTCTCATTGCTTTTTTCCTGTTGATCATTATATCCTTCTTTTTCAGGGCCCCCCTGCACGATGGCTATGAGCTCGCAACCAAAGGTCCATGGTATTTTACAGGTTTGCAGGAGATCCTTCACTGGATGGCCAACCCCTTGCAGATATGGTGGGTGTTCCTGATGCTTTTCGGATTGTTTTACCTTGTCAGGGAATTCAGGCAGGGACCTAACAGGATACTCAAACGTTCTTTGCTTATTATCGGACTTGCTTACCTTGTACTGACACTTATCGGTTCCTTTTTCCGGGGTGAGGACTGGTCCTGGTCTTTACCGACAGGGAAGAACGGTAATCTGTTTTCAGTTGTTTATCATCCTGTCAATACAAGTTTTCCGGAGGAGTATACTGAGGGCGTATCACTGGCAGAAAAGACCGGTAAAAGGTTTGAGGGATGTATGGTTTGCCATGAAGGTATGACAGGACTTTCCACTTCACACGACCCTTCGGCAATTGGTTGTGCGAGTTGCCATGGGGGTGATCCTTTTACCATGGACAAGGAAAGGGCCCATAAAAACATGCTCATTGTTCCTGGCAACCTTGCGGACGCCCGGAGGAGTTGCGGAACTGCCGGTTGCCACCCGGAAATAACCTCCAGGGTGGATAATTCGATCATGGCAACCCTTAGCGGTATGGTAAGTGTAAACCGGTATGTGTTTGATGAATCTGAGTCACTTTCAATTCTTTCACATATTGAGGAAATAGGCTACACTCCCGCTGATGAACACCTGCGGGATCTCTGTGCTCATTGTCATCTAGGTCATCCTAAAGAGGAGCCCGGGGCCATAAATCAGTTATCGAGAGGCGGAGGTTGTAATGCCTGCCATCTCAATTATGATGAGCATTCGCTCAAATCCCTTGCGGAACGTGAGAATTGGCTGAAGACCGGGGAATCGCCCCAGCATCACCCTTCACTTTCGATTGCCATCAGCGACGATCACTGCTTTGGCTGTCATAGCAGGTCGGGCAGGATCTCATTGAGCTACAGGGGGCTGCATGAATCTCTGATGGACTCGGATAAGCTTCCCCCGGGTCACGATTACACGGTTCTGGACGACTACAGGGTGATGGTGGATATGCCCTCCGATGTTCACCATCAATCCGGGATGTCATGTGTAGATTGTCATATATCATTTGGCTTAATGGGTGATGGAAACCTCTATCACCATAAGGAAGAGCAGGTGAAAATAGGATGTGAGGACTGCCATTTCTATGGAGATCCTGAAGTGGTAACAACCGGTTATCTTGACTATGAAGCGGCAAAGATTGCCGCACTCAGGGGCTTCGACAAACCCGGCGGGTTATTTATCAGGAGCAGAACATCAGGGTTGGCTATGGTTAACACGGTGGTAACAGAAAGTGAATACCTTCTCAGGGGAAAGAACAGCGATACTGTCTATCCCTTATATCCTCCTGCTGATGTGTGTGGAAAAACAGAAGCCCACAGAAACCTGGATTGCAATTCATGCCATTCATCCTGGGTGCCTCAATGCATCGGATGCCATAATACCTACGATAATGAAGCCACAGGTTTCGACCTGCTTGATTACAGGGAGAAGAAGGGCGAATGGATCGAATTTGTTGGGAAGTACCTGGCCGGGCAACCTGTTCTGGGAGTGCTGAATGAAGATGGAGAAAATAAGGTAATAAGCACTTTTACACCGGGAATGATATTGACAATAGATAGATCAGGATTTCCCGGCCGGGCCGGAGCCCCGGAAACATTCAAAAGACTTCATTCGCCGATATCCCCCCATACAACTTCAGCCGGTTCCAGAAGCTGCATATCATGTCACCTCGATCCTCTGGCGATTGGCTATGGCAGGGGTGAACTGGTCTATAATACCGAAGGGGGTAAAGGAGTTTTCAGGTTCGAGAATAAATATGCGCCCAGAAAGGAGGATGGTTTGCCGGAAGATGCCTGGGTTCCCTTCATGGCGGGGAGGACCGATCAGGCTGCTACCAGGCCGGGGGTCCGTCCTTTCAATCTCATGGAACAGAAAAAGATCCTGCTTGTAGGAAGCTGCCTGCATTGCCACGAAGAAGAATCGGAGATAATGCAGAGATCGCTGTGGGATTTCAGTTCGGTACTCGAAGAAAGATCATCTGCGTGCATTCTGCCTGAATGGTATTCTCAGGATTGATCTTTGATTTTCCAACTGTTGTTTTCAAGGGTAATTTTTTCCATACCATTATCAAACCCTTCTCCATCAAATTCAACCCATTGATGAGGAAGCTTTTTGTATTCTGAAATACTTTCCTTGATGTCTGTGTTACCCTTTCTGTTGAGGATCAGGAAAAGCCCCGGCTCAACAACCGTTCTCAGCCATCCCGATTCACAAACCAGGGGTGCGGAACTGTCGATATGCTTTATAAGTGACCTGAAGGCCTTTTCTATGTTCCTGTCCCATACCTGGATATAATAGACTTCATTCGCCCCTGCATCCAGCATCCTGGAGCTGTCTTTTTCAGTGCCTTGTTTTGATTCCCTGACAATTACAAAATCTTTATTCTTTTCAACAACAAGTGCGTCATCATCTAACGGATGAAAATGCGGGGAGATCTTTATCCCGGTTATGTTTTCCGAGGATGAGAACTTGCTGATGATATCACAGGCCAGGGTTGTTTTGCCTGCATTCCGGTTAGTGCCTACGATTATTAGTGCGTTTGGAAGTTTGAGCATAGAAGTTTCATTTATCCTTATTGTTTTTTTGAGTACTGCCCTCTCCCCGGAAATTCATTCAAAAGTTTCCCTGCTGCATTTAGGTCGCTTTCAGTATTTACATTGAAAAAGTAATTGGGGTGGAAAAATTCATCATTGATCGGGAGCCTGATCCGTTTAACCGGGATTTCCCTGAAAAGTTCGGGTAATTTGAAATTTCCTTTCCTGATATACTCCTCTAAATAAGGAAGGATGTCTTTATGATAGATGGCAGCCATTGGTTCAAAATGGTCGTTGCGGTACCAGGGGACGGCAACCAATGAGTTTTCCATTTTTCTCAATAACAGATCGTAAAGATGATGAGTTACGAAAGGCATATCGCAGGAAATTACAAGGTTTGACTTGCTTTTACTGAAATGCAGGCCTGCATGTATTCCCCCCATCGGGCCTATGCCATTGTGGATATCTTTCACTACCGGTTTGCCAAAATCCTGGTACTCATCAGAGTTTGAACTGATAACAATATTGGCAGTGATTTTTTCAAGGGTGCTGATGGCATATTCGACCAGGGGTTTTCCGTTAAGTTTCACAAGGCCTTTATCATGGCCCATCCTGCTGCTTTTACCGCCTGAGAGTATAATTGCCGTAATATCTGTATGGCTATGAGACACAGGGGCAAAATTACAACAACATATGAAAAGGGGATAAAAAAAACGGCCACGTTCAGAACGAACGTGACCGCGTGAGATACCTGTCAGGTTATTACTTCTATCGGAATAAGAAAACTTTCCCAACCGAAACCCTATCATTCACAATTACTTTCACTATGTAATAACCCGGTTCGGTCACCAATGGGATTACATTGAGACTTTTATTTTGAAGGTCTTTATAAGCTATTACCTGCCCCATTGTATTATAGATCAGAACTTCACCTTCTCTCACTTCATTCTCTGAGCTAATATACACCTTATCATGATACGACCATATCCTGACATTATGCTGTTGCCCGGTTTCCGGAGTGGCTGCAGTTATGGAAGGTACGGAGTTCCCTGAGGAGCCATCATATATTTCAACCATATCAATTGAGATGTCTGACCTGTAGCCACCGCCTCTTACCCCCCTGATCCTTATTGTTACAGGTGCGGCAGTATTGTAGTTGATAAGGTCAAGTTCAACCTTCTGATAAGAGGAGCTGTAATAGCTTTGCTGCTGTCCGCTTATGCTCCAGACACTGTTATGCCATTGACCGTCATAAATATCTATATGCAGTGAACCCATAGTGCTTCCGTACATATGATAATACAGCGACAGTTTTGGCCTGCCCAGGTTACTCAGGTCAAACTCTCCTTCAAGGTGTGCTTCAGCGCCTGTATACAATCCTGAGGCTTCTGTATAGATGTAATAATACCCGTCGTGCGCGCTGTTCGGGCCGGTCCTCCATGATGGAGTGTAGCCGCTGTTCCTGGTCCAGTCTAAATTATCGTTAACAGATTGCACCCATAGCCCGAACCCTTCTTCAAAGCTTTCAACATAAGGGAATATAGACGGGGCAGTGCTTTCTTCCGTGGTGAACCCCCAGACCGGGCAGGAAATTGCAGGCCCGCCTTCGTTGTAGGGGACTACCTTCCAGAAATGATCTGTCTGATAAAGCATTCCTCCGGTGGGAGAGTAAGAAGTAACATTACCCAGGTCGGTGCCATTTTCGAGGTTCGATGGCGGGTTGTCGGTTCCAAAATAGATAAAATACCCTGTAGCATTCGGGACCGGCACCCACGACAGGGTTGCGTCGACAGAAATATTTATGGATCCGTGCGGAGGGTGTATGGGTATGGTTGCCTGTGGAACACCCATCGTAGTGAACGACCAAATACTGCAACCGGTTGCATCCCCGCCGGCATTGTAAGGAATTATTTTCCAGTAATACACAGTTCCGGGTTCCAGTGAAGCTGGGGGTGTATAGGTTGTGACATTACCCAGATCGGTTCCGTTCTCCAGGTTTGCAGGCGGGTAGTCGAATCCGATGTAGATCTTGTATCCGTCGGCATCAGGAACGGCATCCCATGTTATATCCGTTGTGACCAGAACATCAGTTGCTCCGTCGACCGGATCTACGGGATTTGTGCAGGAAGGTGGTTGAGCCGATGAATTACCAGTCACTTCAATCAGGTCAATGGCAATGTCGCTAGACCATGTATCCCCTCCTCCTCCTCCTACGATCCCCCTGAAACGGATCATAATGTCGCTCAACCCTTCCCAGGAAGACAGATCTATTGTAGCATTGATAAATGGGTCTGACTGGTTCGCCTGTTGGGTTCCCGAGATGCTCCATACATCATTGTTCCAGGCTGACCCGTCGTATACATCCACATGCAGTGATCCCACATCAGTACCTGCCATATGATAGTAAAAGGAAAGCACAGGACTGGTCAAACCTGTAAAATCGAAGGAAGCATAAAGATTTCCAATATCCCCCAGGATCCTGGGATAGGAAGCTTCGGTATACATGTAATATGAGCCGTCGTGGGCGCTATTAGGACCTGTCCCCGACGATGGTGTGTCCCCCGTATTTCTCGTCCAGTCGAAATCGTCGTCGGTTGCCTGGCACCATTTGCCCAGACCATTTTCCCAGCTTTCAGAATATGGGAACGTATTGATCACATTCTGATTCGGATCAACAACTTCAATTTTAATATCATCAAAAGTGAAACCGTCACTGGCAGTTGTGGAGGTTGAAGGATAGTTGTCTTCCTGGCCGAAGCGAAGCTGGAATGTCTGTGTCGGGACTTGGCCGTTTGTTGCAAGGATGGCATCAATATCGATTCCCGAAACATATTTCCATACACCCGGATTGCCTCTGTTGTTATAGAGGTCATAAGCTTCTATCCATGGATCGGCATTACTGCCTCTCATCCATAAACGGTCGTTCGGGTTTGATTCCTCTCCGTGGTTCATATAGTAAAATGATAGTTCAAGATTCTCAGAAGTGCAATAGTCGAACAAGCTGATAGTGGCAATCAGGTAGTTAATTGAAAATGGTCCTGCCGGATAGGCATCCAGGGTAGCGGCTTTTACCCCACTGTGATAATAACCTGGGCCTGCATCAAAGCGTAAACGCCCACGATCAGTTTTCTCGTACGACCAGTACTCAAGATCATTGATTTCGGAAGTATTTTCAGTGAATGTAGTTACAGGACCAACACCTTCGAAGTCTTCTATCCAGGGAAGGCTGAACGGAACAGGATCGGTTACTACCACATATCCATATTTGATTTCCGTGTCGCTGCCATATTGGTTGGTAACAGTGAGCGTCACATCATAAGTGCCCTGCTGGTCGAAAGTGATTTCAGGATTCTGTGAAGAAGCGCCTGTACCGTTAATAAAGGTTACCGTTGAAGGACTGAACGACCAGTTCCAGGTATCGGGATTGTAATTTGAGAGGTCATAAAAATGAACAATCTCCATGGTTTCAGGTGTGGTTTCGTCAGCAGTGAAATCTGCAACAGGCGGTACTGGAGGTATGGATGCAACAACACCGTCAATTATAATGGAAAAAGCCTGCGTGCCACCTGTCAGCGTTCCGTCGTGATCTACGGTAATTGTGTAGTCACCTGCAACAGGACTGTCAATATATACGACTTCCACATTATCCACATTGTTTTCACCTGTGTTGGTAGCGGCCACTGTCGGGTTGTCCCTGTCCATTTTCCATGGATAGAAAGTATTTGAGGCATATGTAAGCCTGAGATCAAGATCATTCACAAGCATAGGATCAATTGGATCGAGCTGCGCGCTGACCGGTGTTCCGGGAGGATCGGTCCAGCAAATGGTGACCTTTAAAGGTTCCGTTCCATCAGATGTAACTGTTCTTGTATACGTAGAGCCATCGGCCAGGGTAAGTTCATCTATCACGTTATAGGTCTGGTCTTCAGTGATCTTTTCTGCTGCTTTTTCTGTATTCATCAAGCCCCAGCCGAATTCGTAATCCGGTCCGTCCCAGTCACCTGCTTCATCAGCCGTTGCGATTACAAGTCCTTTGAGCGTTGCTGCCCTCATGTAATTTCCTGA
>CAZXWD010000114.1:7962-9291 GCA_964644135.1 uncultured Bacteroidales bacterium
CCTGCAGTGTGAGTTGAATGGTAGTGATTTGTCGAAGCACCATCGCCCATTACTACCCTGCCGCCAAATTCCTGGTGAGTAGGCCTTGCTGCGCCTGCATCCCATTGCCTCGGTGTAATGCCTGATCCGTCGAGGTTCAGCCCTGAACTTCCACCCGGTAATACATTGCCGGTTGCAATGGTTGCAGCAGAGTTCGCATTATGAGTAATGTAATACTGCGGCCTGCCAAAATCATCAATGAACTGTAGTTCGAAGAAGGTGCCCTCTTCATTTTGAAAACTGACCGGAATATCATTCTCCCTGGCAAATTCCAGTGCCTCTGCCTTTTTCTTCTGATATTCCGCCTCTTTTTCTTTAGAAAACTTCTGAAGTGCCTGGAGGTTGGTAGTTTCTTGTGCTGAAGCCCGATAAGCAAACATCAAGACTATCAGCAACCCTAGTACAGTAGCGATTCTTTTCATTTTTTGGCGATTTAATTAGTTTAAATGAGTTCATGAGCATGGTAGTGGTACTGAAAGGTTTTATCGCTATGTGTTATACTGGTTTATCCTTTTCATCTGTTTATGTAATTCGGTTTTTTATAATTTAGACATATTCTAAAATGCTTGATTTATAATTGTTTATATTTTTTACCGGAGAGCACAGCAATCAAAAGAAATTATTTCTATTTTTTACGATCATCAATTGAAAAAGTTTTTCAAAAGTTTATTAAAATATTGAAAATCAAATAAATATAATTATCAACATAATTTAGTTTCTACTCCTGGAAATGCTCCGGCAAATGCTGATTTTTACACTGTAACTGATTTTAATTAACCGGGACGGGGAGCAGGATTACCAAGTTTGTCAGCCTTTGAGAAGGTTTTTAACAATTTCGGAGTTGTGTTGGCGACATCTGAAATCATATTAAGTATCTTGCTACTCGATGCATTGAACATTAGGGAACAACATAAATAGTTGTAAATCAAAAAATTAAAACATGAAAAAATTGGTGGAAAATACTTTGAGGGATAACTGTTGCTGTGCGAAAGTAGTTGATAAATACATAGTCGCACTGTTGATGATCATATTATTTTTCGCATTTTCTGCAAAAGAAAGTTTTTCACAGGACAGGCTCACCGGAAAAGAATTCACCACCCGGTCGGAGGTTATCAGTTCGAACGGTATGGTGGCTACCAGCCAGCCCCTGGCAACACAGGTAGGGATTGAAATATTGAGGTCGGGTGGAAATGCTGTTGATGCTGCAATCGCCGCGAATGCTGCCCTTGGGCTTATGGAACCTACCGGTTGTGGCATAGGCGGTGATCTTTTTGCCATAGTTTGGGATGC
>CAZXWD010000115.1:0-3693 GCA_964644135.1 uncultured Bacteroidales bacterium
CGCTCTACCAACTGAGCTAAAGAGGCTTTTTCCTCCCTCTAACCGAACCGGTGACCTTCCCGTTTACTTCGTGAACGGGACGCTCTACCAACTGAGCTAAAGAGGCTTTTTCAATCAGAACATCTCTGCAATTGAGCATGCAAAATTAGTAAATTAGTGGTTTATTATCCTTTCAGGATCAACCAAAATTCCGTTTATGAAAAAAATACCGTTCAGTTATACCCGGCAAAATAAAACTGCAAGCTTAGGCCTCCTTATATTGAGATTATCCCTGGGACTGATGATGATGCTGGCCCATGGACTTCCGAAGATCATGAAATACCCCTCTTTGTCAGAATCCTTTCACGACCCGTTCGGATTTGGAAGCGCCTTTTCTGTATCATTGGTAATATTTGCTGAATTCTTGGCATCTATCTTTGTTATTCTCGGGCTGGCAACCCGGGCTTTTCTTATCCCCCTGATCATCACAATGCTCGTCATTATCCTGGATGTAAAATGGGGAGGCCCGTTTGCAGATATGGAAAAAGCCGCCCTTTTCCTTACAGGGTATATAACTCTTCTTATTGCTGGAGCCGGGCGCTTTTCAGTCGATAGGGTACTTACAAAATGACAAATAATTTATATTGATATTACCATTGAAAATTGGGGATAGTTAATGTTTCCATTAAAAGAAGGCAATTTTATAGTAATTAAGAAATGAAAAATGGATCTGTTTCCTGCTATTAGTGTTAAAAATGTGATTAAACTGTGTATTCCAGTTCAGATGCATCAAAACAATCGATTTTAAAGGCAGGTATGTCCGATGATCAAGGATATTAACAACCTTCTTCTCAAATAATTTCCAGAAAAAGCACTATGTAGAAACTTCCAAAGCTAATAATTCTGGAATTCATTCAATACCACCCTGTTGTGACATTCTTGTATGAATCAAGAAAAATCACTGTTTTTCAAACAATTACACTTCTTAATTGTTATTTGTTTGTGTTTGGAAAATATAATTTGGGGAGCTGCGTTTCCGATGTATAGTTGTTCTTACAATTATTGTGCATAATTCACCGAAGCTTCCGGTAAACGGGCATATTCAAATGATTGTCAACAGAATATTCTTATCAACAGAACGTACTTGATAAGTACCGCAAGATTTTATTCGGTAGAGGGTATTATTGTTGTAAAATTATCAACGAATTCAAGATGGCCACTTGATCATGGGTTGGGTTGCTGTTAGAGTCAGATTGTAATAGCCGAGAAACTTCCTGCCCCCTCACAGAGGCACTTCAGTAAAAGGAGTGCCTCTGTATTTTAAGGACGATGTCCCGAAGAATGAGGGACGTCGTCCCTGTAAAGAACTTATGACAAAGGACAACGTCCCTCATTCTTCGGGACATCGTCCCTTTTATTACTTTTGCCCAAAACAACCCACCAATGAAATACATCGGAGCCCATGTGAGCGCGTCAGGAGGTGTGGAAAATGCCCCCGCTAACGCACATGAAATAGGGGCCACAGCCTTCGGCCTGTTTACAAAAAACCAACGACAATGGTTCTCAAAACCTCTTTCTGAAGAAAACATCGACAAGTTTAAGGAAAACTGCGAAAAATATGGCTACGGGCCCGGGAAAATCCTTCCCCACGACAGCTACCTTATCAACCTCGGGCACCCCGAAAAGGAAGGCATCGAAAAGTCAAGGAAATCGTTCCTGGATGAAATGAAAAGATGTGAGCTGCTGGGTATCGACAGGCTGAATTTCCACCCGGGAAGCCACCTGCGGAAAATAGATGAAGAAACCTGCCTTAAACGAATTGCTGAATCGGTCAATATTGCCCTTGATAAAACCAAAGGGGTTATTGCCGTGATTGAGAATACAGCCGGACAGGGTAGCAACCTGGGCTATAAATTCGAACACCTCAAATATATCATCGACCTGGTTGAGGATAAAGAAAGGGTAGGCGTTTGCATCGATACCTGCCACTCTTTTGTTGCCGGTTATGACCTGAAAACACAGGGCGGTTTTGATGAAACTTTCAACCTCTTCGATGAGATCGTGGGTTTCAAATACTTAAAAGGGATGCACCTGAACGATGCGAAAAAAGAGCTTGCATCGAAAGTGGACCGTCATGCCAGCCTGGGTAAAGGAACGCTCGGCTGGGAAGTGTTCGAACGGATCATGAAAGACACGCGGTTCAATGAAATGCCTATGATTCTCGAAACACCTGATGATGACCTCTGGGTTGAAGAGATCCGTGTTTTAAAAGAAATGGCCGGCGTCTGAGTGCCTCAGCCGCCTCCTCGGTCAAGCCAGCCCCTGATCCTGACTTCTATATCGTCGACATCCTTATATAAATATGTCCGGTTATCGATGTTCTCGCCCCAGGGGGTTGATTCCACGGTACTCCAGTTGCCGCGGGTGAATTTAAAGGCGAACGTTCCCCATGACCTTGGAATATCTATGTAATAAGTGCCATCATCATTTTTATTGAGTATCCAGTCGTCGTCACCGGGGTCCCAGTCGTTGAAGTTGGCCGCGAGGTAGATGTCAGCTCGTTCGGGAGTGGTCCTTGGGACTCCAAGTACTGTGATCCTGATCGTATCCTCCACTTCTTCCGAAAGGTCCATCCAGTTGCCGATGCTCACAACCATTGTATCGTTGGGATTGTAAACATCCAAAACCCTGTTTTCTATCTCATACCCGTATTTGTCCACCTCAACCTTACCCCAGCCTCCCCTGGTCAGCTTGAACTTTTTACCCGAAGCCCTAAGTGGCAGGTTGATGAAGAAATTCCCCTGCCGGTTCTTTTCAAGCATCAGGTTTCCCTGTTTTGGGTACCATCCGTTGATATCGCCCACAAAATATATAGGATCATCAGGCGGGGTGTTCCCCGGAATGCTTTCGACTATCAGGGTTATGAAATCACCGCTTTTCTTCTCCAGGTCCTGCCAGCTTTGAACTTCCACAAAAACAGTATCCTGCCTTCCAAACTCAGCTATCCGCGGCTTTATCTCCTCACCCAGGGCATCTGCTTCGGTACGCTCGAGACTGCCCCGTGTGATCAGGAATTCAAGATTGTCGATGTTATTTAACCTGGGAACATCCAAAAGCCAGTAACCTGAAACCGAATCATATTCAAAGAGCAACGGCTCTTCAACGGGGTCCCAGTTATTGACGTTTCCTGCCAGTGCGATCCTGGGGTCAGGGGGTGTGTTGCCGGGAAGGGATCTGATGGCGAGAAGCATATACTGGCAATCCAAAGGATCAAGGTCGTTCCAGCTCAGGATGCTGTTAACGACCACCTCTTCCTCACCGTAATAGGCCGACCTGTTATTTACATCGCTGCCACAGAGATCGGTTTCGCGCGTTGTCCAGTCACCACGCGTAAACTTGTACTCGATCTCCCCGATACCCCTCGGAAGGTCGACATAAAAAACACTGTCATCCCTTTTCAGGGTATATTTGGGATCGCCGGGATCCCACCTGTTGAAGTTGCCGGCAATATAAATTTCGGCATTCTCCGGAGTATTGGAGGGTACATCATGCACCTCCACCCGCATCTCGTAGCAAGATGTTAGGGAGAGCAGCACGAAAGCTGCCGTTATTATTCCTATGTAATGTCTTATATTCACGTAAAATTCCAAATTTATCTTAACTCTAAGCTCTCAACTCTAAACTCTATCTTTCGAGCCATTCCATAAAAGCGGG
>CAZXWD010000115.1:3793-9245 GCA_964644135.1 uncultured Bacteroidales bacterium
TCTTCTATTATCAATATCTTCATACGATCAGATTAACGGGATCTCTACTTTGAACGTTTCTCCATCCTCTTCCACCTTAACCTCTTTATCGGTCAGCATCAGATAACGGTTTTCAATATTTTGCAAACCCATACCGGTCGTTTTGCCCTGCTGCTGCTTTTTCTGCAGCCTGTTCTCAACCCTGAGGTAATCACCGGATATTTCTATGATGATTTCAAGGGGCTTTTTTGCAGAGACAATATTATGCTTTACTGCGTTTTCGATCAACAGTTGCAGGGTCAGGGGTGCGATCATTTTTTTCAGCAGCTCATCCTTAATTTCCATCCTGACCCTCAGCTTTTCTCCGAAGCGGAGTTTCAACAGGTACACATACGATCCTGTAAACTCAACCTCCCTGGAAAGTTCAATAAGGTCCTTTCCCCTGTTATCAAGTACGTACCTGTACACATCCGACAGCTTCCTGATGAACTCAGCCGCTTTGTCGCGGTCTTCGTAAACCAGCGACGACAATGTATTAAGACTGTTGAACAAAAAATGGGGGTTGACCTGTGCCCTGAGCATTTCATACTCAAACTCAGCACTCTCCTTCCGGTACTTTTCTGCTTCCGCCAGGGAGATCCTCCACTGATCGAGCAGCATAGCACTGAAATCCAGTATGTTTAGCATCAATACAATGAAAGCGGTGACAGCCAGGATAGTGATCTCATCAGAGAGAAGGATCACAGCAGAATTATCGAGCAGAACAAGGGACAGGATCCGCACACCTGTCACAAGCAAAAATGCAAGAAAAAGGTGTATGAGTGTTTGTATCGCCGACCTTCGCAGCGGGCGGTTTCCCCAGGGCACTCTTTTGTCGAGTGCCCTGTTCATCCTGAAAGCAATCTCCACAAACAGGAATGTGATCACTATTGCACCCAACGGGACGAGGGGGTTTCCAAAGATCACATAATTCCTGTATTGTATGCTGAAGATCACCTCTGTGAGCAGGGCAAAGATGAACCCTGCGACGAGAGCAAAGATTATCCGGCTGACAATACTTCTGAGAAGCTGGCTGAACATTTGATCATTCTTACAGTTGCTGTACCGATCGTCTGTTCAAAAGTAATCAATCCCGAAAGATTTCAAAGAACGTTTGTGCTCTCTATAAGGTCTTATGACTTGTCGATGGTCTTTTTCAGGTATTCCTCACCGTTCCTTTCGATGATGTATTCATATTTACCGGCCGGAACTTTGCTGATGTCGAAATCCATCTCAACTGTGTTGTGCCTTTTCACCTTTCTCTGGTAAAGTGTCTTTCCGGCTTCGTCCTTGATGAGGAACCATACAACATCGGCATCCGGTTTGTCGATCCTGAATTCAACCACATCGTTGCGATACTTGTTGATGCTTGCCTCAAATGTTGTGGTCTTTTCGGTTGCGGCATTTTCATTTTTGGTTTCGTTTCCCTGAGCTTTTACATTAAGGCCGAAAAGAAGGCCGATCAGTGCGAGTGTCAATACTTTTGTTTTCATGGCGTTTGTTTTTTTAATGTTCATGATCCAAAAGTAGGGCGCAGAAAGGCCTTTGAACAGCAGTTTCGGGTGAAGTGCCGGAAAAGCAGGGTGAAGTTCAGAATACGGAAGGCGAAATGTTAATTATCAAATATCGATTATTGATTATCAATTATCGGAGCGAGGGGAACATGTAAGATTACCTATTATATGAATGGGAACCTAATTAAAAAATGCAAGGCCAATAGCGAAGATGTAGGTCAGTACCCACCAGATGTATGCGTAACGTATATATAGGTGTAAATTACGGGGGACTTCCATGCTCACTTCTTTCCTTCTGCGGCGGAATATCCTCCATATCAGAATCACGCTGACAGCCATTACAGCAAGCCCTGTATACCCCAGCACCCCCTGCAGGGTCAAAGGTTCACCCGGTGCACCCATGATCATGAGCAGCCTGGCGGAGATGTCGAACAATATCCCTATTGTGATGGAGAAGACAATAAGCATATTCACTTTTCCTGTTCGTTGCTGGGTAATGACTGCAATGGAATAGAGGATCAATGTCAGTGAAACTACTACTGTTCCGGCTAGCAATAAATTATTCATAATGGGTAATATGCGTAAATAAACTTAAGTCTGAGTGGCTAATATAGTTATAAACGTCATAATATGCTCATTGTTCAGAAGTTAAAACCGACTTGTAGCCGGCTCCTTCCGTTGAATCAGGGCTGACGCTTAATGATAGCTGCCGACAATGGCCCAAGGGTAATATCCTTTCCAAGGTCAAGGTCGCCGTTCAGAAGGTTCATCCAAAGACCGTTGTCAGGCAATTCATAGGTGGTTTCGGTCTTGCCAAGGTTGAACATCACGAATATTTCATCATCCCCGGAATACCTCCTGTAATAAAGCTTCTTTCCCTCAGCTTCAAGGAATTCAAGCTGGCCTGTCCGCAGCACCCTGTTCCCGTTCCTGATGTCGATCAGTTTCTTATAATATTCATAATGCTCATCATCAAAACCCACTTCGCTATATGGTTCACCGGGATCGAGGAAGTTACCGCGCGGCTCCGGGTCAAATTCATACTCATCCCACCATAATGGCTTGCGGCAATCGGGATCGTCGGCACCCCACATTCCCATTTCATCGCCGTTCCAGATATGGGGTGCACCTATGGAGGTGAACTGGTGCACAAGATACAGTTTCACTCTTCTGAAGGTTACTTCATCAGGCTTGCCTGTCTTGTACTCCGGATCATCATTCGGCTTTGCCCTGTATTTATATTTACCTTTATTGTAAAAAGAAGTCAGCAATCTTGGGGAATCGTGGGTAGCTGCCACATTCATCATGGCGTACCGGACCGGCTCCCTTAACCTCACCCATTGGTATTCAAGGCTGTCTTTGAACTGTTGCGCATCAATGCTGTTCTTCATGTTCCCAAAAAATGACCTGGCCGGACGGTAAACCTGGTAGAACATGACTGCATCGAAAACATCTCCGTTGGTATATGGAACAGGGTCCATGAGTTTATCGGGATAATCTTCCCACCAGATCTCACCCACCAGGTAGGCATCGGGGTTGATCGATTTAACGAAGCTGTGATAATCGCGCCAGAAACCCATGGGCACATGGTCGGCCACGTCGAGCCTGAAACCATCTATTCCGTTTTCGATATTCCCATCGGGTGAAAGCCAGCGTTCGGTAACTGCAAAAATATGTTGTTTAGCACCTTCATTGATATCACCCTCATAGGGATGGCCGTATTCATGTCTTCCTTCCGTATCAACCTTTTTTATCTCGGGAAGGCTCTTCAGGTTGAGCCACCCTTTATAATCGAACTCGTTCTTTTTTGTGGACGGGTCATCGAATGATACAATGCTGTACCAGTCTTTATAGGGCGAATCTTGCTGATTCTTCACAATATCCTTCCATGCCCAGAATTCCACACCTGTGTGGTTCCATGAATAATCAAGGATAACCTTCATGCCTCTTTTATGCATCTCTTTTACCAAATCGAGGAACATCCGGTCGGCCGATGTCCATTTCCATGTTGAAGGGTCTTCCGGATCTTCAGAGGCAATGATCTCATTGTCACCTTCGGGGTCGGGCCCGAAATTCACATCAATGTGCCGGTAATTCCTGGCATCGTATTTATGCAGGGAAGGAGCATCATTCAGTGGATTGAAATAGATGGCATTCACCCCCAGGACTTGCAGGTAGTCGAGCTTTTCGATCACACCCCGGAGGTCGCCACCATACCTTCTCAACTGTATCCTGGCATAGAAATCGCCCTCCAGGTCTTCGGCCCAGGGATCGGTTTTATACCAGTTCCCGGTCCAGGGAGTGATGCCCCAGTCATCAGGCACTTCATAAAAGTTGGATTCGGCGTGAATGTTTTGCGGTGCGGGATCATTGGTGGTATCACCATTATGGAACCGTTCAACGAAGATCTGGTACCACACTGCATGTTTTGTCCATTCCGGCGTGTCGGAGGACTTTTTTAAAGGTGATGTACACATGGAAAATAAGAAAACAAGAATGAATGATGAAAAAAGAATTCCAGGCCTTTTCATATTATCAATTATTTCTGAACACATCCATTACCGGGAGTGCCCGATTATCAAAATCAAAAGTTGTAAGATTTTCCATGAATGAACCACTGGTTGATTGCAGGCCATCGAAAGCCACGAGGTCGGGGGCCCACCAGACCACCCCCAGGCCATGGCCTTTGGGGATGTCTTTGACCATGTCGACCAGGTCCTGTAAATACTTTTTCTGTCCTTCCGGGGTTGCCGGATAGCCTTCCAGAAGCTGGCTTTCCTCTCCTACCCAGTTGTTTGTATGATCATTCCACCCCAATGTCCACGGATAATTTGTTTCCACGATCATGATGGGCTTGCCATGGTCCTGGTACAACCCGAGCATTTTGTCTCTCACAAGTCCGATATCCTTTGTGTGCCAAAGGTGGTACCAGGAAAGCGCAATAATGTCGAAGCGCGCCCCTGCTGCTGTCACTTTTTCAAAATACTCATTGCTGTATAGTATCCCGGCATAATGAACCATAGAATAGACCTCTTTACCGGTTTCTTCCTTTATCTCATCTATGGCATTTTGAGCGCTGTTAATGAGTGCCACAAAATTATCCATGTTTGAATAGTTTTCACCTAGCCTTCCGTAATCCCATATAAACCCGGGATTGGTTTCATTTCCTATCTGGACCATGTAAGGCAAAGTGTTTTGTTGCCTGAGTTCCTCCAGCACATATTTTGTGTAGGAATAAACACTATCTTTCACCTCTGCGAAGCTTAATCCTTCCCAGGCAGCCGGGGCATATTGCTTTCCTGGGTCAGCCCAGGTATCGGAATAATGAAAATCGAGAAGTATATTGTTCCCTGAATCCTCTATTTCACGGCACAGTTGTTTCACCTCCTCCAGGTTGCTGTGCCAGACAACCGGATCTGATTGTGAAGGGGTATGGAAAAGCCTAACCCTTATCAGATTGACACCATTGTTTGCCAGGTATTTAAAGAGATCACTGATCTTTTGACCTTCTGCGTCGAGGTATTCAACATCAAAATCTTCAAGAAACGATTGGTACGACATATCCATCCCGGTAAAAAAGCCTATCTCTTCATCAGGCTGCCGGGGTGGTGTCCATTCCGGCTTCTTGTCCCTTTTACAGGAAATAAAGATCAATAATAATAAAACAGCAACCAGAATTTGTCTGTATGTAAAGAAGCTCATTCCCGGTTTTTTTTAGATCTTATTCAAAGATACCTTAATTTCAGGATCATCCTTCTGACGAAAGATGATGGTTTTTTAAAATAATAGCTAACGGGTTGTGCGGTTTGTATGTTATTGCTTTTACTTTGCGTTCCTTTGAGCCTCTAAGTTATGCTTACCAATGACCAATAAAAGTATTACTCGGTTTGAGGATTATTTAATGGACATTGTGGTTCATT
>CAZXWD010000116.1:0-2288 GCA_964644135.1 uncultured Bacteroidales bacterium
GATCTCTGCGTGAAACCCTTTCCAGGCAGCATATTTCAATTCACGACTCACGACTCACGCTTCACCCTTCACACCTCACACTTCACTCTTAACACCTTAACACCTTAACACCCTATGAAACACCCTATGAAACACCCAAAAAACAAACAGCAGATCCTTGAGGCAAAGGTGGGAAAGCCGCCGGGGACGCTGGTTTACACTGGCGACAAACCTGTTGAAGAGGTGCAGGTCACGCTCACCATCTACAATGAGGAAGGCTTTGAGGCGATGGAGTTCGACGACGGGAAGAAAGCCATTGAAAAACTCGATCCGGATAAGGTGAACTGGTTCAATTTCAAAGGGATAAGTAATGCTAAAAAAGTTGAGGAAATGGGCAGGGCGCTGGACTTCCACTCGCTGATCCTCGAAGACATCCTCCACATAGGCCAATCGCCCAAGATCGATATTTACGACGAGCATATCTTCACCACACTGAAAATGCTCTCTTATAACAAGGAAAAAGTGGGTTTGGAGGTGGAGCATGTTAGCCTGGTGCTTGGAAAGAACTACATAATCTCATTCTGTGATACTCCGCACGACCTGTTCAAGCCCATCAGCGACCGCATTGCAAGCCCAACAACAAAGGTCAAAGCCCGTGAGGCCGACTATCTCTTCTACTACCTGGTGGATTTCATAGTCGATCAGTATTATTTCGTCACCGATGCTCTGAACGAGGAAGTGGACCGCCTGGAGGATGAATTGTATGAGGATTTTTCGGAGGAGATAGCGAAAAAGATCATCCACCTCAAAAAAAGATATACCGAACTCAAGCGATACATCCGTCCGCTGGCCGATGCATTGAGAGCCCTTCGTAAATCTGAAAGCTCAATGGTGGAAGATTATGTTACAGAGTACCTCAATGATGTTCTCGACCACCTGGTGCAGTTTGAAGAATCGATCACTTCCCGTCAGGAAACACTGGGGGGCATGATGGACATCTACATGTCGACACTAAGCAACAGGATGAACAAGGTAATGTACACCCTGACCATTGTGGCGGCCATTTTCATCCCACTGACTTTCCTTGCCGGCATTTACGGGATGAACTTCACCAACATGCCCGAGCTGCAGTATGAATACGGTTATTTTATCCTCCTTGGCATTATGTTCCTACTCGGCATCGGGATGTATATGTATATGAAGAGAAAGCGATGGTTTTAATGAGTTCTGAGTTCTAAGTTCTGAGTTCTGAGTTAATCCGCGGAAATCCGTTTAATCCGCGTCATCTGTGTTCTATTGGCTGTTGGCTTTTATCTGTTGGCTATTGGCCTGCATGAGGCGGATCTCGACTCACGATTCACACTTCACGTATTTCCCAGCACCCAGGACCCCATAATCATGTAACGACGTAACGATGTAGCGATTTTCACCGTAACACTTTAACACTTTAACACTGTAGCACCCTAACACCGTAACACTCTGACAACAAAAACAATTTGACCCACCTTCGCTAGCTCCGGCGGGCAAGACAATAATGACAATTGCGACAATTGAGGCAATGAATAAAACAACACTATTTATTTTTACTTTTACACCATGGACGCTTCAAAAAAACACCTTGCCTCCCTCATTCTCGATTACCTTCACCGCAGCACGATGCATCATGCCATGTGGCTGGCGGAACTGGTACACCAGTACGGCCGTGAAAAGGCCTGGGAGATCATGGACGAAGCCTGGTCGAAAAGCCGCGACCTGCAACTCAAACGCCTGGGTAAAGTGCTTGATTTCGAACTCGATGAAGGACTTCCCGGACCTCTTCTAAACCTTCCGGAAGAAAAACTCGAAAAGCTGAAAGAAGCCGTGGCAGTCAACTGGCTGGCCAACGACGGCATCTGGTTCCAGGCCGTGGAGTTCAGCAGGGGCATGACCGACGCCAAAAGGGTCAACGACTCCTGCTGGGCGCAGTTCTCACCCTTCGAGGCCATGTCGATAAAAAGGATGCTGGGGATGGAAGAACACCCGGGACTGGAAGGACTGAAAAAAGCCTTGCAATACCGCCTTTATGCCGCCGTGAACAAACAGTCCATAACTGAGGAAAAAGAAAATAGCTTCGTCTTCCAGATGAACGATTGCCGGGTGCAGTCAGCCCGCAAGCGCAGGGGGCTGGATGATTACCCGTGCAAATCAGGAGGGCTGATAGAATACACTTCCTTCGCCGAAACCATCGACAGCCGCATAAAGACCGAATGCATCGCCTGTCCCCCCGATCCCCACCCGGAGGAGTTTTATTGTGGGTGGAGGTTTTTTAT
>CAZXWD010000116.1:2388-9242 GCA_964644135.1 uncultured Bacteroidales bacterium
CTCGACCTTATCTCCATAGGAAAGGAAATCAACCAGTACTGGGAGAGGCACGACACATTCCATAAAAGCCTTAAGGCCACTGAAGACCGTGAAGAATTCGTCTTCTACGAAGGGCCTCCCTCGGCCAACGGGAAACCTGGAATCCACCACGTAATGTCACGTGCCATCAAGGATATATTCTGCCGTTATAAAACCCTCAAAGGGTACCATGTGAAACGCAAGGCGGGCTGGGATACACACGGCCTTCCCGTGGAGATCAGCGTGGAAAAGACCCTCGGCATCACCAAAGAGGACATCGGCACAAAGATCAGCATTGAAGAATTCAACGACTTTTGCCGCAAGGAGGTGATGAAGTACAAAGACCTGTGGGACGACCTCACAGTGAAGATGGGCTACTGGCTCGACCTCGATAACCCTTACATCACCTTCGACAATAAATACATCGAAACGGTATGGTGGCTGCTGAAACAGTTGTTCCAAAAAGGGCTCCTGTACAAAGGCTTCACCATTCAACCATTCTCCCCTGCCGCCGGCACGGGCCTCAGCTCGCACGAACTGAACATGCCGGGCTGCTACAAGGATGTGAAAGACTTTACCGTAACGGCACAGTTCAGGGTGGCAAGGAACGAAAAGTCTGAATTCCTTTTCGAAGAAGCCCATGGCGACGTGTTCTTCCTGGCATGGACGACCACCCCATGGACGCTCCCATCCAACACCGCACTGGCTGTAGGGAAGAAGATAGACTATGTTGCAGTCAAGACCTTCAACCCCTATACCAACCTGCCGGTAACCCTGGTGCTTGCCAAAGACCTGTTCGGGAATTATTTCCCGGAAAAGAACAAAGACCTTAAGCTCAGCGACTACGAGGAAGGCCAGAAGGATATCCCTTACGAGATCGTCGGGGAGTTCAAGGGCGCAAAACTGGAAGGGATCCGCTATGAGCAACTGCTGCCTTACGCCCAGCCCGACGACGGCGACGCCTTCAGGGTGGTTACCGGCGACTTCGTAACGACCGAGGACGGTACCGGGGTGGTACACATAGCCCCCTCATTTGGTGCCGACGACTTCAAAGCAGGCAGGGAAAACGGTATCGGCTCGCTCACCATGGTCAACCGCAAGGGCCAGTTCGTGGAAGAGATGGGCGAATTTGCCGGCAGGTTCGTGAAACCGGAATATGACCCCGACTTCGACCCGGAAAAGGACGACCCGGTCGACCTTGATATCGTGGTCAAGCTCAAGAAGGAAAACAAGGCATTCAAAACAGAGAAATACGTCCACTCCTACCCGCACTGCTGGAGGACCGACAAGCCCATACTCTACTACCCCCTCGATTCGTGGTTCGTAAAGACCACGGCTTACAAGGAGCGGCTGATGGAACTCAATAACACCATCAACTGGAAACCCCCTTCAACAGGTACCGGCAGGTTTGGCAACTGGCTGGAGAACCTGGTCGACTGGAACCTGTCACGTTCAAGGTACTGGGGCACGCCGCTGCCTATCTGGACTACCGAAGACAAGTCGGAAGTGCTCTGCATCGGCTCTGCCGAAGAACTGCAACTGGAGATCGAAAAATCGATCAAGGCAGGGTTCATGGACGAAAACCCGCTGGGGAACTTCAGGCCGGGCGATTTCTCCAAAGAGAACTACGAAAGCTTCGACCTGCACAGGCCTTACGTCGACAAGATCGTGCTGGTATCCCCGCATGGGAAAAAGATGCACCGTGAGCCCGACCTCATCGACGTGTGGTTCGACTCAGGTGCGATGCCGTATGCACAATACCACTATCCTTTCGAGAACAAGGAGAAGGAATACTATTTCCCGGCCGATTTCATCGCCGAGGGGGTGGACCAGACCCGCGGGTGGTTCTTCACCCTGCATGCCATCGCCGTGATGCTTTTCGATTCCGTCTCGTTCAAGACCTGCGTTTCGAACGGGCTGGTGCTCGACAAGGACGGCAATAAGATGTCGAAAAGGCTCGGAAATGCCGTAAGCCCTTTCGAAACCATAGAAAAATACGGTCCGGATGCTACGCGCTGGTACATAATGACCAACGCACAGCCCTGGGACAACCTGAAATTCGACGGCGACACCATTGTGGAGGTCCAGCGGAAATTCTTCGGAACGCTCTACAACTCATACGCCTTTTTTGCACTCTATGCAAACATCGACGGGTTCACTTACGAGGAAGACGACGTCCCTTATGAAGAAAGGCCCGAACTTGACCGGTGGATACTTTCAGAGCTGAACACGCTCATCAGGTTTGTGGATAAAAGCTATAACGAATACGAGCCCACCCGCGCCGGGAGGGCCATTGCCGAGTTCGTGAACGACCATCTCAGCAACTGGTACGTGAGGCTTTCAAGGAGAAGGTTCTGGAAAGGCGATTACACGAAAGACAAGATCTCGGCCTACCAGACACTCTACAGGTGCCTCGAGGTTGTGGCACAGCTCTCGTCGCCCATAGCGCCCTTCTTCACCGAAAGGCTCTTCATCGACCTGAACGGCGTGGCAAAAAAACACGAAGCAGACTCTGTACACCTCTCGAAATTCCCGGTAGCCGATGATTCAATGATCGACAGCGACCTGGAAGAACGGATGGAGCTGGCGCAGAAGGTTTCATCGATGGTGCTCTCGCTCAGGAAGAGGTCGAACATCAGGGTAAGGCAGCCGCTGAACAAGATCATGGTGCCGGCGCAGGACAAACACTTTGAAAAGCAGCTTCGTTCAGTGGAAGAGCTGGTCCTTTCGGAAGTGAACGTAAAGGAAATGGAATACCTTGACAACGGCGCAGGCATCCTGGTGAAGAAGATCAAGCCCGATTTCAAGAAGCTGGGGCCGAAGTACGGCAAGATGATGAAGAAGATCGCCGGCGCCATCAACAGCCTGTCGCAGGACGACATCAACAAGATCGAACAAGAGGGCAGCATCAACATAGAAGTTGAAGGGCAAAGCCTTGAAATACTTGCCGAAGAGGTGGAGATCACCACGCAGGATATCCCCGGGTGGCTTATCTCCAACCTGGGCAATTTAACAGTTGCCCTCGACGTTACAGTGACAGATGAGCTGAGGCAGGAAGGCATTGCCAGGGAGCTCATTAACAGAATTCAAAATATCAGGAAAGACAAGGGTTTTGAAGTGACCGACAAGATCCGTCTCCAGGTGGAGAAAATGCAGGATCTGGACAAAGCGATCGAGAACAATTTTTCGTATATTTGCTCTGAAACGCTGGCTGAATCGTTTGATATGGTGGAACATATCGACGACAGCGACAAACTCAAAATCGAACTGACTGATGAAATAAATACGTACATCAAGATTGAAAAAGCTGAATAAGATTTTTCAATCCTAAAACAGGATGAACCATGGCTGAGGAGAAGAAAAACACTGAGGTAACTGAAAAGACGAGGTACTCAGACGAAGAGCTTGAGGAATTCAGGCAGATCATAGAAAAGAAGCTTGAAAAAGCAAGGGAAGATCTGAAAATGCTTACAGAGGCATACAATAACGAGGACGGTCACGGAACAGATGACACGTCCCCAACATTCAAAGTACTCGAAGAAGGTTACCAGGTGTTATCGAAGGAAGAGAACAGCCGGCTGGCCGCCCGTCAGCAGAAATTCATCAATTCGCTGGAGAATGCCCTCCTGCGGATCGAGAACAAGACATACGGCATTTGCAGGGTTACAGGTAAGCTGATCTCGAAGGAGAGACTGAGGAGTGTCCCTCATGCCACATTGAGTATAGAAGCAAAACTTCAGCAATAATAAAGATACATTATAGCAAAACTGCTGTATTTTTTGAGACATAAGGATCCAGCAGTTTTTTTATACCCCTGCCCAATTGAAAAAGGCGCTGATCATAGTCATCATCATTCTCATCATCGACCAGGTATCAAAATTCTGGATCAAGACCACCATGTACCTTGGTGAAGAGATCCCTGTGCTGGGCGACTGGTTCATCCTGCACTTCACCGAGAACGAGGGCATGGCCTTCGGGATGCAGTTCGGAGGTGAGTACGGTAAGCTCATCCTGAGCCTTTTCCGTATCGTAGCCATCATCTTCATCGGGGCCTACATCTATATAATGTCGAAAAAAGGGGCAACAAACGGGTTGATAATCAGTTTTTCACTAATCTTTGCGGGGGCCATGGGCAACATCATCGACAGTGCCTTCTACGGACTGATCTTCAGCGAAAGCAGTTACCACACTGTAGCGACCCTGTTCCCCGATAGCGGCGGCTATGCAACTTTCCTGCACGGGAAGGTGGTCGACATGCTTTACTTCCCCCTTTTTAAAGGTTACCTCCCTGAATGGATACCCTTCTGGGGCGGTGACTACTTCATTTTCTTCCGCCCCGTGTTCAATATTGCCGATTCGGCCATCACTATCGGGGTGCTCATGCTGATCCTGTTCAACCGTAGGTTCTTCCAAAAATAACTTCTGTATAAGAAGCCTTTCCCGGTCTGTCCTGTTTGGCAAAAATTAACTACCTTTGCATTCCTTATCAAGAATTTATAGCCTAATGGAAAAAAAGAGAGTTCTTTTCGTTTCAGAAGAAATCACACCTTACCTACAGGAAACACACATTTCAAAGATCGGCCGTTACCTTCCGCAGGGAATCCAGGAAAAAGGAAAAGAGATCAGGACATTTATGCCGCGCTACGGTACCATCAACGAGAGGCGCAACCAGCTTCACGAGGTCATCCGTCTTTCGGGGATGAACCTCATCATTGATGATGCCGACCATCCGCTGATCATAAAAGTGGCCTCTATACAGCAGGCCAGGATGCAGATCTACTTTATCGACAACGAGGATTACTTTCACAGGAAAGGCACTGTCAGGGACAAAAACGGTAAATTTTTCGAAGACAACGACGAGCGGGCCATCTTCTTCTCGAGGGGCGTACTCGAAACGGTCAAAAAGCTGGGCTGGGGCCCCGATGTGGTGCACTGCCACGGATGGTTTGCCAGCATGCTGCCGCTTTTTGTGAAGAAAGCCTACAAAGACAACCCGCTGTTCAGTGAGACCAAGGTCATCTATTCCATCTATAACGACAGCTTCGAAGAGGCGCTGAATGAAGGCATGTCCAAAAAAGTGAAGCTGGAAGGGATAACCGACAAGGATCTCACACACTACAAGAAGCCATCTTACGTTAGCTTAAACAAAGCTGCCATCGACTTTTCGGATGCCATAGTCCTGGGCGACCGGGAGATCAATCCTGAATTAATGGAATATCTTGAAAAGTCGGGCAAGCCCTACCTGGAATACCAGGATGAAGAGCATTATGTAGATGCTTATGACGAGTTCTACGACAATGTGCTCCAGGAGGAGACTGTAGAATCAAAATAATTGTAGTACGGAAAACAGGGGTATTGTGACGCACAGGGGAGAAAGGTTTCAACTATTTTTCTTAGTGATATTGCTTTTGGCTGTTATTGCAGGCTGCCGGAAAGAACCGCAGCAGCTTGGCTTCGGCATCCAGCCCGAAAGCGACCAGATCGATGTGCTGAAGAACGACACTGCATCCATCAGGGCCTATTCCAAAAGGATCGATTCGATCAACACCACTACCACCAACGCAACACTTTTCGGAAGCCAGTACGATCCCGTTTTCGGGGTAAAGACAGCCTCTTTTTCTTCACAGTTCAGGCTTTCACGCACCGCCTTCAGTTTCGGTGCAGGAAGGCAGCTCGACTCGCTGGTGCTTTATATGAGGTACAGCAGCCTTTACGGTGACACCCTCGAATCGCAGAATATGAAGATCTATGAGCTGACCGAAAGGCTCAGTTCTGATTCGCTCTACTATTCGAACATGGAGATCGAATACTCCGATTTGCTGCTGGCCGATATCGACTTTGTGCCCAACACCATCGACAGTGTGGTCGTTGACGGGGATACGGTACCGCCGCTGTTAAGGGTGAACCTGACCTCCATCACCGACGAGTTGGCTGATAAGCTGCTGAATGCCACTGACGAAGAGATGACCAGCAATGCCGAGTTCCTTGATTTCTTTTACGGCCTGAGGATCGAGGCCGAAAAGGTGATGACCGGCGGGAGCATCATTTCTTTCAACCTCAGCCATGCCCTCTCGAAAATGACCCTCTATTACTCCAACGACGAAGCAGATTCACTTTCGTACGATTACTCCATCACTGAGAGCACTGTGAGGGTGGGCCATTTCTCGCACGATTATTCGCAGGGCGATGTCCAGTTCAGGCAGCAGGTGATCGACGGCGATACCACGCTGGGTGATGAAAGGCTCTATGTGCAATCGATGGCCGGCGTAGTAACCGACATATTCTTTCCCGGCATCAAAAGCTGGTTCGACGACGGTCCCGTGACCATTAACGACGCCCGTCTGATCATCGAAGGTGTGCAGGATCCACCCGAATTCACGCCACCGCCCAATATTATCATTGTAAGGATCAACGAAGACGGCACTGTTTCACCCCTGGTGGAGCAGTTGGAAGGGCAGGCGTTCTTCGGCGGTTTTTATGTTGAAGAGGACAACCAGTACTGGTTCCGCCTCACTGAGTACATCCAGAACCTGATGCGGGAGGATGTAACCGATTACGGCCTTCAGATGTTCGTCGATGCCGGCTCCTTCCGTCCCAACCGCTTTATCCTCCACGGCCCCAACCCATCCGAACCTTCGAACGAGACCATGAGGATGAGGCTTGAGGTGGTTTATACCAAGCTTTAAGTCAATCGGCAGTTGGCAGTCGGCAGTCGCCAGTAAGTTCTGAGTTCTAAGTTCTGAGTTCTGAGTTAATCCGCGCTAATCCGTTTAATCCGCGTCATCCGTGTTCCATTGGCTGTTAGCTGATGGCTGATGGCTGATGGCTTCTCTGCG
>CAZXWD010000117.1:0-9131 GCA_964644135.1 uncultured Bacteroidales bacterium
GTTATCACAGCCTCTTCAGCGTGGCTCTGCAACCTCGAGTCGATGGTAGTGTAGATCCTGAGACCGTCCTTGTAGAGATCATAAGGCGTACCGTCGGCTTTGAAGTGCTTGCTGCACCATTCCCTGAGCTCCATACGCAGGATCTCCCTGAAGTAGGTTGCCGGACCCGATTTATGGTCCCTGATGCCGAAACCGGAAAGATCGATCGGCAACTGTGAAACAGAATCGTACACATCCTGGGTGATAAAATTGTATTTCAGCATCTGGTTGAGCACCAGGTTACGCCTTTCAAGTGATCTTTCGTAGTTCCTTACAGGGCTGTACCAGGTGGGCCCTTTTATGAGCCCTGCCATCATCGCCGATTCCTGCAGGTTCAGCGAATCCACCTCCTTGTTGAAGAAGGTTTTGGAGGCAGCCTTGATCCCGAACGACTGGCTTCCGAAAGGAACCGTGTTCAGGTACATTGCCAGGATCTCCTGCTTGGAATAGTTCCTTTCGAGCTTTGTGGCGGTGACCCACTCCTTGAATTTCCTCATCACAAGCTGGGGTTTGGTAAGGTTTCCCCTTGGGAAGAGGTTTTTTGCAAGCTGCTGGGTTATGGTGCTGCCGCCCCCCTTGTAATTGCCTGTGAGCACGCCGTATGCAACCCTGAACAACGCCTTGGTGTCAACCCCCGAATGTTTTTCAAAGCGGATGTCTTCTATTGCCATTGTGGCTTCGACAAGGTGCTGGGGCAACTCCCGGTAATGTGCATTGGAGCGGTTTTCAATGTAGTAGGTCCCCAGAAGTTTGCCATCGGACGAGTAGATCTCCGATGCCAGGTTCGTTTCGGGGTTCTCAAGCTCCTCGAAAGAGGGCATAGGGCCGAACCATTCATTCGCCACCCCAAAGAAAAACAGGAAAACCAGGCTGACCAGCACAATGAAGATCACCCAGAACTTCAAAATGTAGTTGAAGAATTTCTTTTTCGGTTTTTTTTCTTCCGCCATCGGTTAAATTGATGTTACTGTTTTTCAAGGCTGATGCCGATGTCTTCTATCCCTTTGAGTTCTTCTTCCCTCATCGCCTGCTCAAAAATGAACCGGTACTCCCCTTTAATCGGGAACCTTATGCCTTCTCTCAGCAAGACCCTGAATTCCTTTATGCTGCCAAACCCTTTACCAAACCATTCACCCCTCCTGTCGGCCAGGATGAACTCAATGGTATCTTTCGAGTACTGGCCGTTGGGGAACAGGGTCTCAACAAAAAAGTAAATATTGCTGTATCTGTAATCTGTTGTGTGACGCAGGTTAAGGTAAAAATCAAGCGGGCTCACTGTGTCATTGATGTTAACCGTGAATTTCACAAGTGAGTCCTGATTCCAAACGCCCGAAGGGATTGATTTATTATCATGGTAAACCATTCCCTGCCTGCATGAAGTAATGACCACGCCGATGAGCAGGGCTAAGAATATTTTAAGGATGTGATCAGTCATCGAACCGCTCAATATCATATTCGTCAAGCGGACTCTCGTATTCGATCTTCCGTTCCTTGACAAGTGCAAAGTCTTCAAGCTTGTCGGGCAGTTTCCCTTTCTCGTTCATGTTAATGATCTTTTTCACCTTTTCGACCGGTATGGCCATCAGGTTGGGATCATTATCTCCATAGGCATACCACATGATCTTTTTGAACACATCTGTTTTTTGGTAGATGCCTTCGCCCCTTTTTGTTTTCAGGATCGTCCTGGTATCGGGAAAATCTTCGAGGGCTTCCATATATACATCATACTCATAATTGATGCAACATTTGAGCTTACCGCACTGCCCTGCCAGTTTCTGGGGGTTGAGGGCCAGTTGCTGGGCCCTGGCCGACTGTGTGGTTACCGACCTGAAATTCGTGAGCCAGGTGGAGCAACACATTTCACGCCCGCAAGAACCGATACCGCCGAGCTTGCTGGCCTCCTGCCTCACACCGATCTGCCTCATCTCGATCCTTACGTGAAAAAGGTCGGCAAGTACCTTGATGAGTTGCCTGAAATCCACACGGTCTTCGGCAGTGTAATAAAAGATGGCCTTTGTGCCGTCTCCCTGGTACTCAACGTCACTTATCTTCATCTCCAGATCCAGGTCCCGTGCAGCCTGCCTCGACTTGTACATACTGTTCTCTTCCCTGTCGACCGACCTTATCCACTTTTCAATGTCGGAAGGCCTGGCCTTACGGTATACCTTTTTCAGTTCATTTACATTGGGATCAAGGCCTTTTTTCTTCATCTGAAGTCGTGCGGCATAACCTGTCAGCGAAACGATCCCTATGTCGTGACCGGGTGAAGATTCCACGGCGACTATATCGCCTTCATTGACTTCATATTCAGTGTTTATCCTGAAAAATTCCTTACGGCTGTTCTTGAAGCGGATCTCAACACAGTCAAATTTTTCTTGTTCCTGTGAGATGGTTATTTCCTGGAGCCAGTTGTAAGAGTTGAGCTTGGTGCATTTATCGTTGCAAAGGTCTTTGTTCTCGTACTGGTTGTGGTTGGGTTCCTTCATGCATCCTCTTGCAAGGAACCCTGAGCAGCACTGGTTTTTATATTTGTTGTCCATTGTATTGTCAGTCTACTGCAAAATTATAAATATTTACGTGCTGACGCTCAGAGATTTTACCGGATCACGGATTATGCTACTGTCAGCCTTTCAGCAACTTTTTAATATTCATCGACAGATCCATGAAGGTAAATTGCGGGTTTGCATTCCTGTCGATATGATACTGGGCTTCATCGAGCATTTTTGAAATTTCCGGGGCATTGTTGTTATTGATCTGCTTCCTGAATTTCTCGATAAAATCCTTTTCCCGGCCCGAAACGTTCACTGCCTTCTCGAGGTTATGGTTCAGCAAAAGGGAATTCCTGATCATCCTTGATGAATAATTCAGGAAATTCTTGAGTTTTTCCCTTCCCTGCGGGGATATTCCTGAAATGAACTCATTAAGCTCGTATATCTTATTGCTGTAGCAGAGCCGCATCCATTTCACAAAATATTCGAACATCTCCTGCTGGTCCTGCTGGTCGAGAAGGAGCTTTCTAGCCCTCAGGTAGTTGCCGTCGGCATGGGCACTGATCTCACCTGCTTTTTTCTCGTCAAGCTGGTGTTTGCTGATCAAAGCATCCTTAAGGCTCTCCTTTTCGAGCCGTGGAACAGGTACTATCTGTGTCCTCGACAGGATGGTGTTGATGATCTGTTCCTGCCTTTCCGACACCAGTATGAAGAGGGTTTTATCAGGCGGTTCTTCCAGTATCTTCAGCAGTTTCGGGGCTGCTGCGTGGTAAAGCCTCTCTGCCATCCAGATGATCATCACCTTGTACTCCGACTCATAGCTTTTATAGCTCAGTGTCCGTAATATTTCTGAACAATCCTCCGCATTGATGATGCCCTGTTTTTTTTCGATCCCTATTTTGTCATACCAGTCGTTGAGCGTCAGCATATACTCATTTTCAAGCATGGCCTCCCTGAACTGGGGGAGGAAATTACGGCTCATGGGCTTTTTCTTCACCTCTTTGGTGGTTGCCACCGGGAATATGAAATGGAGGTCGGGATGGCTCAGGTTTTTGTATTTAACGCAGGAGGGGCAGGTGCCACAAGAATCGGCGCTATCGAGGTTCTGATCTGTTACTTCAGGCCTGTTCCTGCAATTGATGAACTGTGCATAGGCGATGGCCAGGGCCAGCTTGCCGGAGCCTTCGGGCCCCAGGAAGAGTTGGGCATGGCTTATCCTCTGGTCACGGACTGTTTGCAGCAGCCTTCGTTTTACTTTTTTTTGTCCGGTTATTTCGCTGAAAAGCATATTCTACATTGCATCAAAAAGGCCAATTCCAAGATCAGAATCGGCCTGGGTCATATTGTTATGGTCGATTGGGCTTCTTTATTCTGCTTTGCGTGCTCTTAGCTTTGCACCCAGGAATTCCCTGTTCATCAGCGCTATATTGGCAACCGATATGTCCTTGGGGCATACTGCTTCACAGGCATAAGTGTTAGTGCAGTTGCCAAATCCCTTTTCATCCATTTTCTTCACCATGGCCCTTACCCTGTCGTCGGCTTCAACTTTTCCCTGTGGCAGCCGCGATAACTGGGCTACCTTGGCCGAAACGAACAACATGGCCGAAGCGTTCTTGCAGGCTGCCACGCAGGCGCCACATCCGATGCAGGCCGCTGCTTCGAAAGCCAGATCTGCCTTTTCCTTAGCTATGGGAATAGCGTTCGCGTCCGGGGCATTCCCTGTATTTACCGATATATATCCTCCGGCCTGGATGATCTCATCGAAGGCCGTACGGTCGATCATCAGGTCCTTGATGATCGGGAAACCCTTGGCCCTGAAGGGCTCTATCACTATGGTCTGACCATCTTTGAAACGCCTCATGTGCATCTGGCATACGGTAATGCTTTTATCGGGGCCATGCGGCTTTCCGTTGATGTAAAGGCTGCACGTCCCGCAAATGCCTTCACGGCAGTCGTGGTCGTAACTGATGGGCATCTCAAACTTGTCGATGAGCTGCTCATTGAGTATATCAAGCATTTCAAGGAATGAAGCATCAGGAGAAATGTCGGTCACCTTGTATGTTTCGAACCGGCCTTTGGCTGCAGCATTTTCCTGTCTCCAGATTTTCAGCGTGAAATTCATTTGATCAGTGTTTATTTAGTGTTACGGAAAAACATTTAAAAGTATTATATATGTTGTTGTGTGATATTTGATAGCTCACTATATTCTTATTATTTATAGCTCCTCTGTGTGGGTGTCACAGTTTCGAACTTCAGCGGCTCTTTGTGAAAAGCCGGCGGTGCATCATCGCCCTTGTATTCATATACCGACACATGTGAATAGTCCTTGTCGTCGCGCAGGGCTTCACCTTCGGGAGTCTGGTACTCTTCACGGAAGTGGCCGCCGCACGACTCGTTGCGGTCGTAGGCATCTATTGCCATCAGCTCGCCCATTTCCAGGAAGTCGGCAAGACGGTCGGCCTTGATCAGCTCCCCGTTAAGCTCATCGACTGTTCCGGGGATCTTTACATCCTTCCAGAACTCTTTTCTGAGTTCCTTCAGTGCCTTTTTGGCTTTTTCAAGGCCTTCTTTGTTCCTCGACATGCCCACATGGTCCCACATAATGTGTCCCAGCTTCTTATGAATGGTATCGACCGACTGGTTACCCTTTATGCTGATAAGCTTTTCAAGCCTTTCCCTTGATTCTTTTTCGGCCTCCTTGAATTCCGGCAGGTCGGTTGGGAACGGCTTGACGCCGATCTGGTCGGCCAGGTAGTTCTGAACCGTATAAGGCAGAACGAAATAGCCATCGCAGAGTGTCTGCATCAGCGCTGAGGCCCCGAGCCTGTTGGCACCGTGGTCGGCGAAGTTGGCTTCGCCGGCAACGAAAAGGCCCGGTATGGTCGATTGCAGTTCATAATCCACCCACAGCCCGCCCATGGTGAAGTGGACGGCGGGGAATATCTTCATCGGTGTTTTATAGGGATTGTCGCCGGTGATGGTTTCGTACATCTGGAAAAGGTTGCCGTAACGGGCTTCAATGGTGTGGGCGCCGAGCCTGTTGATGGCGTCCTGGAAATCGAGATACACTCCCAGTCCGGTCTTCTCAACACCATAGCCCTCGTCGCACCGCTCCTTGGCAGCCCTTGAGGCCACATCGCGGGGTGTGAGGTTTCCGAAGGCAGGATATTTTCTTTCCAGGTAATAATCCCTCTTTTCTTCTGGCAGCTTTGTGGGGTCCAGCTCACCTTTTCGTATCTTTTCTGCGTCTTCCTTCTCTTTAGGCACCCAGATCCTGCCGTCGTTGCGGAGGCTTTCGCTCATAAGCGTGAGCTTCGACTGGTAGTCGCCGTGCACGGGGATGCATGTGGGGTGTATCTGTGTGAAGGAAGGGTTACCAAATGCAGCCCCTTTCTTATAGGCTTTCCAGATGGCGCTGCCGTTTGAGTTCATTGCGTAGGTCGAGAGGAAGTAGGCATTCCCGTAACCGCCTGTGGCAAGGATTACGGCATGACCGAAGTGGCTTTCCACCTCCCCGGTATTGGAGTCCCTCACAACAACGCCCCTGGCCTTTCCGTCCACTACAACCAGTTCCATGAAGTCGCGGCGGTTGTACATCTTTACCTTTCCTTTACTGATCTCCTTGCTGAGCGCACCGTATGCGCCAAGCAGAAGCTGCTGGCCTGTCTGGCCTTTGGCATAAAAGGTCCTTGAAACAAGGGCGCCGCCGAACGACCTGTTATCGAGCATGCCGCCGTATTCCCTGGCAAAAGGTACGCCCTGGGCAACGGCCTGGTCGATGATGTTTACGCTCAGTTCGGCCAGGCGGTACACACTGGCTTCCCTCGACCGGTAATCGCCACCTTTGATGGTGTCGTAGAACAGCCTGTAAACGCTGTCACCGTCGTTCTGGTAGTTCTTGGCAGCATTGATACCTCCCTGGGCAGCTATACTGTGTGCCCTCCTGGGACTGTCGTGGTAAGAAAAAGCCTTTACGTTGAAGCCGAGTTCAGCCAGGCTCGCAGCAGCAGCAGCGCCGGCAAGCCCGGTGCCAACAACTATCACATCAAGCTTGCGCTTGTTGGCAGGGTTGACCAGGTTCTGTTTCGACCTGTAATTGGTCCACTTTTCTGCTAACGGTCCGTCGGGTACCTTTGAATCTAACTTGATCATATCTCGAAGCTCTTAGTGTTTTTATAATAATTTTTTGGTTTAATAGTAGATCAGGAAATAGAGCGGGATCAGGCAGAATCCCAGCGGGATCACTATTGAATAGAAATCACCTACAGCCTTGATCACAGGGGTGTAGACCGGGTGGTTGATGCCAAGCGTCTGAAATGCGCTCTGGAAAGCATGGTTCAGATGGAATCCCAGCAGGATGAGCAGTACGATGTACAGGATGGAATAGAACGGATTGGAAAAAAGGTTCACCGCCATGCTGTGGAAATCGTGATTGTTGGCCACCCTGAGCATGCCTTCGGGCGGATCTGTTATTCCAAGCTTTACAAAATAGAAGTTAATGAAATGGATCGTCAAAAAGATGATGATAATGATACCTGTGTGGATCATGAACTTTGAAAAGTACGATGTTTCGTTCGTTTTCCTGACCTTGTACCTCGAAGGCCTTGCCATCCAGTTCTTGATCTGGATCACGATGCCCCATATTGCATGTATGATGAAGGCTCCGAAAAGCACTATTTCAAATACCTTTATCACAGGATTGGAGGTCATGAAGTGAACTGCTTCCCTGAAGATCTCCTTATGGTTTTCGGTTATGGGTAAGATAAAGATGTTGATGCCCAGGTGAACAATAAGGAACAACAACAGGAATATACCCGCTATCGACATTGTGACCTTCTTCGTGATAGTTGAATAACTTAATAAACTGCTCATAAAAGGTTGATTTTAAGTAGCTAATGCAATATGATTACAGTTCTGACAGAATTGTTGTTTATTTGTTGTGAAAAGAAAAACAAAGATAAAAATTCACCTCAATAGTAAGTATATAAGATATAGCAGAAGCTTAAATTTATAATCACTAAAAATAAGCCCTCAATGACTGATCGTATGCCTGCTTCATCGCTTTTTGCGCGTAACAGGGAAAAGTTCACCGAACATCTTCCGGAAAATGCAATGGCTTTTTTCAATTCAAACGACGTTTTCCCGCGCAACGGCGACCAGTTCTTTCCCTTTCGTCAGAACTCAGACCTTTTTTACCTTACCGGTATCAACCAGGAGGAAACCATGCTGATGCTCTTTCCGGATTGCCCGAACAAGGACCTGAGGGAAGTGCTTTTTATCCGGAGGTCTTCGGAAAAAACTGAGACCTGGGAAGGCCACAAGCTGGACAAAAAAGAGGCAACAGTGATATCCGGCATTGAAAAGATAAGGTATGCCGACGAGCTGGAAGTGGTGCTTACCGAAGCAATGACTTATGCCGGTCCTGTGTTCCTGAACAGCAATGAATACCCTAAGTTCTATACCGATGTTCCCTATCGCGACCTGAGATTTGCAGGGGATCTGAAAAAGAAATACCCGAACCATGATTACAGAAGATCGGCGCCGGTAATGCACAGCCTCAGAATGCTGAAGGAACCGGAAGAGCTGAGGTTGATAGAGAGGGCAATAGAGATCACGGGTAAGGCTTTCAAGAGGATACTGAAATTCGTTGCCCCCGGCAGCAAAGAGTACGAGATCGAAGCTGAAATGATGCATGAATTTGCCATGAACGGGGCTTCCGGCTTTGCTTACAGCCCTATCATAGCAAGCGGTAAAAATTCATGCGTTCTCCATTACACCGATAACAAAGCTGAATGTAAGGATGGTGAGCTGCTGCTGATGGATTTCGGCGCTGAATACCTGAATTATGCGGCCGATATCACACGTACAATACCGGTAAACGGCAAGTTCACCGAATGGCAGAGGCAATGCTACGAGTCTGTGTTAAGTGTTCAGAAGGAGGCCATAAAAATGTTTGTTCCCGGTAACACAATAGATCAGCTCAACAAAGAGGTCAATTCGCTCATGGAGGCTGAAATGCTCAAACTGGGACTCTTGAAAAAGGAGGAGGTAGGGAAGCAGGATCCGGAGAACCCGCTCTACATGAAATACTTCATGCACGGCACAACCCATTTCATGGGACTTGATGTGCATGATGTGGGTTCCAAATACGAGCCCTTCAAACCGGGGATGGTGTTTACCTGTGAGCCCGGGCTGTACATCAGGGAGCAGAACATGGGCATCAGGCTAGAAAACAATATCGTTGTGACCGAAAAAGGCCCGGAAGACCTGTCAAAGCACATTCCTATCGAACCCGGTGAGATCGAAAAGCTGATGAAATAGCCGCTGTTCCACCGGAAAAGGCTAAATTTGGACGATAATTATGGAAGAGGGGAAGAGGGGAAATGGCTCGGAAGCACGGTAGCTCGGGAGCACGGAGAAGAAAATAGGAGGTTAAGAGGTTAAGAAAATAGGAGGGGAGGGGTATTAATGTTTAATGTTGAGTGTTGAGTGTTTAATGGTTTAAATTAATGGCTGATAGTTCTCTGCGCCCTCAGCAAATACTCAGCGATCTCTGCGTGAAACCCTTTTAATGACGGCATTACTGAATATTTCGATTCACGA
>CAZXWD010000118.1:0-9089 GCA_964644135.1 uncultured Bacteroidales bacterium
AAGAAACTCCTCCCGCCCTATTTTCCTATCCTCTTAACCTCCTATTTTCTCCTTCGCCTCTTCACCTCTTCACCCCTTCCCCTCTTCACCTCTTCTTATCCTCCTATCTTCTTATCCTCTTATTTTCCGCTTCGCACTTTGCTATATTATAATTTGTTAACATTATTTCCTTTCCAGAAATCCAGAATTTGCTACCTTTGCACCTCTTTTTCAACTGTTTATGCGTCAACTAATTAAGTAACAATAAATTCGATAACTATGTCAAAGGAAAAACATGTCTATAATTTCGGTAACCGTGAAGCCGATGGTAATGCCAAAATGAAATCCCTCCTGGGTGGAAAAGGCGCCAACCTTGCCGAGATGAATCTCATAGGTGTACCGGTCCCGCCGGGATTCACCATCACAACCGAAGTATGTACCTATTACAACGAAGAAGGCCACGACAAAACAGTGGAACTGATCAAAGGTGAAGTGGAAGAAAGTGTTAAGAAGCTCGAAGAGATCATGGGATTGAAATTCGGCGACAACAGCGACCCATTGCTTCTCTCCGTAAGGTCAGGGGCCCGCGCCTCGATGCCGGGTATGATGGACACCGTGCTCAACCTCGGTATGAACGACGACGCCGTGGAAGGCCTCATCAAAAAAACCGGCAACGAACGGTTTGCATGGGACTCCTACCGCCGCTTTGTCCAGATGTTCGGCGACGTTGTCCTTGGCATGAAGCCGGAAACAAAAGAGGATGTAGATCCTTTTGAAGCCATCATCGAAGAGATGAAAGAAGAAAAAGGTGTTGAGAACGACATCGAACTCACTGTTGACGACCTGAAGGAACTGGTAAAAAGGTTCAAAGAGGCAGTGAAAAAGGTTACCGGACATGATTTCCCAACCAACCCATGGGATCAGCTCTGGGGCTCTGTGATGGCCGTATTCGACAGTTGGATGAACGAACGCGCCATCTATTACAGGAAGCTCAACAATATACCCGACGACTGGGGAACAGCAGTGAACGTGCAGGCCATGGTATTCGGTAACATGGGCGACAACTCTGCCACAGGTGTTGCCTTTACCCGCGACGCTGCCACAGGCGAAGACCTGTTCAACGGTGAATACCTTATCAACGCACAGGGAGAAGATGTAGTAGCCGGCACCCGGACACCGCAGCAGATCACCAAAGAGGGCTCCATCAGGTGGGCAAAGCTGGCCACTATCGACGAAGAGATCAGAAAAGAAAAATACCCCTCACTGGAAGAGGCAATGCCCGAAATTTACAAAGAACTTGATGTATTGCAGCAAAAGCTCGAAGATCATTACTCCGATATGCAGGACCTCGAGTTTACCATCCAGGAAGGAAAGCTTTGGATCCTCCAGACCCGTAACGGGAAACGTACCGGTCCGGCAATGGTGAAGATAGCCATGGACATGCTCAGGGAGGGAAAGATCGATAAAGAAACAGCATTGCTGAAAATGGAGCCCAATAGGCTGGATGAGCTGCTCCACCCGGTATTCGACACTGAGGCGCTTAAAAGTGCACATGTTATCTCCAAAGGTCTTCCGGCATCCCCCGGCGCCGCCACAGGCCAGATCGTATTCTTTGCCGACGATGCCGAAGAATGGGCTGATAAGGGAAAAAGCACCATCCTCGTAAGGATTGAAACTTCGCCCGAAGACCTCAAGGGTATGAACGTATCCAAAGGTATCCTTACCGCACGCGGCGGGATGACATCCCACGCAGCCGTGGTTGCCCGCGGTATGGGTAAATGCTGTGTTTCGGGTGCAGGAAGCCTGAAGATCAATTACAGGGAAAAAACCATGACCGTCGACGGCAAGGTATTTAAGGAAGGCGACTGGATCTCGCTGAACGGGACTACCGGAGAGATCTATGAAGAGCGCATAAAAACAAAGAACCCGGATCTCAGCGGTGATTTCGGCGAACTGATGGATCTTGCCGACAATTTTTCGCGCATGCATGTGAGGACCAACGCCGACACACCCAAGGACAGCACAGTGGCACGTAATTTCGGCGCCCAGGGTATCGGCCTGTGCCGTACCGAGCATATGTTCTTCGAAGGCGACCGCATCATTGCCATGAGGGAGATGATCCTGGCCAACGATGAGGCCGGCAGAAGGAAAGCCCTCGACAAGCTGTTGCCCATGCAGCGCTCCGATTTCGAAGGTATTTTCGAAGCCATGCAGGACCTTCCGGTAACCATAAGATTGCTAGACCCACCGCTGCACGAGTTCGTCCCGCATGAAGAGGAAAACCAGCAGCAAATGGCAAAAGAGCTGGGTGTGGATGTTGAAGAGATCAAGAGGACTGTGGAAGAGCTGGCAGAGTTCAACCCGATGCTCGGGCACCGCGGCTGCCGTCTTGGCAACACGTATCCGGAAATTTCCGAGATGCAGGCCAGGGCCATCATTGAAGCGGCCATGAACCTGAAGGAAAAGGGCATCAAAGCCATTCCGGAGATCATGATCCCACTCACGGGCACAAAGAAAGAAATGGAAATGCAGGAAGAGATCGTCCGTTCAACTGTTGAACAGGTATTCTCAGAAAGGGGTGACCGGATCGATTACCTTGTGGGTACCATGATCGAAGTGCCCAGGGCAGCCCTCACTGCCGATGAGATCGCCGAATCGGCCGAGTTCTTCTCGTTCGGCACCAACGACCTTACGCAGATGACCTTCGGTTATTCTCGTGACGATGCAGGTAAATTCCTTAAGGTGTACCTTGAAAAAGGCATCCTGGAGCACGACCCGTTCCAGGTGCTCGACCAGACCGGTGTAGGCCAGCTCATGGACATTGCTGTTAAAAAAGGCCGGAAGGCCCGCCCCGACATTAAGATCGGCATCTGCGGCGAGCATGGCGGGGATCCGTCCTCTATTGAGTTCGTGAATACCCTTGATTTCGATTATGTGAGCTGTTCACCATACAGAGTACCTATCGCCAGACTGGCCGCAGCTCAGGCAAACCTGAAACAGAGCAAATAATCAGGATTACATATATAAATATAACTATAAAGGCTGCCCTATGGGTGGCCTTTTTTCTTATAGTCAAGGCTTTCGCAGTTTTGTAACAATTGTTTTTTTCTTAATTTTGCCCGGAAATCAAATCATTAATCCACAAACACATACGAAATGGCAAATCTTGAAACGATAAGGGAAGACCTGAAAAATTATGGTATCACAGATTTTAAGGATATCTATCATAATTTATCGTACGACGAACTTTTCAAGCATGAAACCGACCCCTCTCTCGAAGGTTATGAAAGGGGATTTGAAACAAATACCGGAGCAGTGGCAGTTGATACAGGTATTTTCACAGGAAGGTCTCCCAAGGATAAATTCATTGTGGATGAAGAAACTTCAAGGGATAACATATGGTGGAAAAATCCTGAAAGAAAAGCATCGGATAACAAACCCATCACCGAAGAAGTATGGGGCGACCTGTGGAAGATCGGCGCTAAACAACTTTCAGGGAAGAAACTGTATGTACAGGACGGTTATGCAGGAGCAAACGAAGACACCCGGATGAGGATCAGGGTGGTGACCGAGGTTGCATGGATGGCCCATTTCGTAAAAAACATGTTCATCAGGCCCACTGAAGAAGAACTGGCCGGATTCGAACCCGATTTTGTGATGCTGAACGCCTGTAAGACCACCGATCCCGACTGGAAAGACCACGGCTTGCACAGCGAAGTGTTTGCTGTTTTTAATCTGAAGGAAAGACGTTCGGTTGTTGGCGGAAGCTGGTACGGAGGGGAGATCAAGAAGGGCTTCTTCTCAATAATGAATTACTATCTGCCACTCAAAAATATCGCAGCCATGCACTGCTCTGCCAACATGGGTAAGGAGGGCGATACTGCCATCTTCTTCGGGCTTTCCGGCACGGGTAAAACAACCCTTTCGGCCGACCCGAAGCGCGCACTTATAGGCGACGACGAGCACGGCTGGGACGACGACGGCATATTCAATTTCGAGGGAGGCTGCTATGCCAAGACCATCCACCTGAGCGAAGAAAAAGAGCCGGATATCTACCGTGCCATCCGGCGTGATGCACTGCTTGAAAACGTTGTGTTTGATCCCAAAACGGGCGAGATCGATTTCGATGATAACTCAAAGACAGAAAACACAAGGGTAAGCTACCCGATATATCACATTGACAATATCGTTAAACCGGTTTCCAAAGGCGGGCATCCAAGCAAGGTGATCTTCCTCACAGCAGATGCCTTCGGTGTGCTGCCCCCGGTTGCAAAACTCACAGAAGACCAGACCGAGTACCACTTCCTGAGCGGCTACACCGCTAAGGTTGCCGGGACCGAAAGGGGTATCAAAGAGCCTGTGCCCTCCTTCTCAGCATGCTTTGGAGCTGCATTCCTGCTTCTCCACCCCACGAAGTATGCGGAAGAGCTTATCAGGAAAATGAAAGAGCACGGATCAAGCGCTTACCTGGTCAACACAGGATGGGTAGGCGGACCTTACGGCGTTGGCGAGCGAATGGACCTTCCATCCACACGTAAGATCATCGATGCCATCCTGGATGGTTCGATCGACAATACAGAATTCGAAAACCTGCGGTATTTCAACCTTTCGATACCAAAATCTGTCGAAGGTGTCAATAGCAAGGTGCTGAACCCGAGGAACAGTTGGGAGAACCCCGAAGACTGGGACAAGGCAGCCAAGGAACTGGCACAGAAATTCATCAATAACTTCAGGTCGTTCACCGACAGCGAAGAGGGAAGGCGCCTTATTACCGCCGGACCGGTGATCGATTAAAAGTATAATTTGTTTTCTCTCGCAGAGAGCGCTGAAAGATCATAAATAACGCAGAGCGGTATTCACTGCTCTGCGTTATTTTTTTCCTCTATGTTCTTAGCGTGAATCAAACAGGTCTATAAAGTTGCCATATTTTATACTTTTACCCTGCATATCAAAATCTGAATAAATGAAAGAGTATTTTGTTGTCTTCATGTTACTCGCCACAATTCAATCCTTTTCACAAGACCTGAAGCTCACCTCCGGGGATGCCTCCCATTTTGCAAAGCTGGCCCTGAAATGCATTCACCAGGAATTCCCCAATAAGCCCGGCCATGTGATGGATGACGCAGATGATGTCCAGCCCCCGCAGGCGCTGCATCCCGCGTTTTATGGCTGCTTCGACTGGCACTCCTCCGTTCACGGTCACTGGATGCTGGTAAAGCTGCTAAAGGAATTCCCCGAACTGCCAGAAGCCGGAGAGATAAGGGAGAAGATCGGTGATAACATCACGGCAGAAAACATCAGTAAGGAAGTAGGTTATTTTTCGGAAGAATCCAATAAGTCGTTTGAAAGGACTTACGGTTGGGCCTGGCTCCTTAAACTTGCAGCCGAACTTTATACATGGGATGATCCCCAGGGGCAGCAATGGTATTCGAACATCCAGCCACTCGCCGGTCACCTGGTAAAAAAATACAAGGATTTCCTGCCTAAACTGACTTATCCCAACCGTACAGGTGAGCACCCCAATACGGCCTTCGGGCTGAGCTTTGCATGGGATTACGCCTTAATTGCAGATGACACCTCTTTGCTCAACCTGATCAGGTCACGGGCTATGGATTATTATGGGGATGACCGTTCATGCCCTGCTGATTATGAGCCGGGAGGCTTTGATTTTCTTTCCCCGTGCCTGCAGGAAGCCGATCTTATGGCCAGGATACTTGACAAAGATGAATTCACTAAGTGGATGAAAAAGTTTTTGCCGGAACTCAGCGAGGGAAACCCGGCGATCCTTTTCGAGCCTGCAACGGTCACTGACAGGTCGGACGGCAAGCTGGTCCATCTCGACGGACTTAACCTGAACCGCTCGTGGTGCTTCAGCCGGATCGCTGAACATTATCCTGACCCAGAGGATTTCCTTGAAAAAGCAGCCATAAAACATCTCGAAGTTACCCTGCCGAACATTGCCAGTGGCGACTATGCCGGTGAACACTGGCTGGCAAGTTTTGCCGTATATGCGCTTTTTTCCCTCCCGGAAAAATAAGAACGCGGTGGGAAGCGTCACGGATTTATTAACTTAGCTGTGAAAGTATGCTTCCATGCCAAATATCTTCGTAATATCCGACGGTACGGGAAGGACTGCCCAGCAAGCCCTTGAAGCCGCCCTTACCCAGTTCGACAGGGAAGATGTGCAGATAACACGGTTTGGTTCAGTCAGGACCGAAGAGCAACTGGAAGCTGTTGTAAAACTTGCAAAGGAAACCGGAGCTTTCATTATCCACACCCTTGTGACCGATAAACTGCGGGAAGCGCTTTTCCATGCTGCCAGGCACGAAAATGTGGATAATATCGACCTGATGGGCCCTTTGCTTCAGCGGCTTTCCGATCAGCTATCGGCCGATCCTTCGGAGCAGCCAGGGCTTTTCAATGTACTGAATGATTCCTATTTCCGTAAGATCGAAGCAATGCAGTTTGCCTTCAAGCACGACGACGGCAAAAGAATAGAGGACCTGAAGCTGGCCGAGATCGTCCTGGTAGGGGTTTCACGTACTTTCAAGACCCCTCTGAGCATTTTTCTTGCCTTCAAGGGCTGGTTTGTGGCCAATGTGCCCATAGTACTGGATGTCCAGCCCCCGGAAGAGCTTTTCCAGGTATCTCCCGAAAGAGTTTATTGCCTCACAACCTACCCGAACAGGCTGGCAATTCTCAGGAGGGCAAGGCAGGAGCGGCTGGGGGGCCATACAGGTTCCTACGCCCATCCCGAACATGTTAAGAAGGAAATAGCTTATGCAAACCGGATCTTTGAAGGAAAGCCCAAATGGCAAAAGATAAACGTGACCAGTAAGGCGATCGAAGAGATCTCTGCAGAGATTCTTTCAATCCTTCCCAAGAAAAAACCTGACGTAGATATTTTTTAGACCGGGGAATAAAAAAAGGGATGAAGCAACAGATTACCCCACCCCCGTATTCTATATTTTATCAGGGTTTAAGAATTCAACATGACCGGCATGACAAGCATGAGGATCTCCTCATCCTTATTATCGCTATCGACCGGGAGAAGGATGCCTGCCCTGTTGGGCGCCGACATCTCGATCTTGATCTGATCGGTCGTCAGGTTTCCGGTCATTTCGACAAGGAACCTTGAGTTGAATCCTATTTCCATGTCATCCCCTTCATAGCTGCAAGTGAGCCTTTCCCTCGCTTCATTCGAAAAGTCAATATCTTCGGCCGACAGTGTAAGCTCTTTACCTGATATCTTGAACCTTACCTGGTGAGTGGACTGGTTGGCGAAGATCGAAACCCTGCGGATGGCATTGAGCAGCATCTGCCTGTCGACGGTTAGGACGTTTGGGTTATCAGCGGGTATCACTGCCTCATAATTCGGATACTTACCATCTATCAGGCGGCATATCATTGTGACATTCTCGAACCTGAACATGGCATTGGTATCTGTGTATTCAATGGAAACCTCCGCATCTTCGTCATCAGTGAGAACATGCCTGAGCTGATTCAGGGGCTTCTTGGGAAGAATGAAGCTGGCTGTGCTTTCAGCTTTCGCATCCTTCCTGCGGTACCTGACAAGTTTATGGGCATCGGTTGCCACAAATGTGAGATCCTCTTCCGACAGTTCAACAAATACACCTGACATGACCGGCCTGAGCTCATCATTGCCCGTGGCGAACAGGGTCATCCCGATAGCTTCCTGCAATAGCTCAGATTTGATGTTCAGTATTGTTGGATTTTCAAGTACGGGCCTTTGCGGGAATTCCTCGCTCTTGTGTCCGCTGAGCTTGTATTTACCCTCCCCTGCCGAGATCTCGACGATAAGAGTTTCCAGGTTGATATTGAACGATACAGGTATATCGCTGAATGTCTTCATTGTGTCAAGGAGGATCTTGGCCGGAATGGTGACCGAGCCTTCCTCTTCAGCTTTTCCCGGCTCTATCGAAACAGTCATTGTTGTTTCAAGGTCAGAGGCCGTAACATAAAGTTTACCCTCTTTCAGCTCAAACAAGAACTCATCAAGGATGGGCAGGGTGGCATTTGAACTCAAGACCCCGCTGAGTGCTGAAAGATTTTTCAGCAATAATGAACTCGATACAATAAATTTCATACTCCTGCTACTTATAAAGTTTTGCCTGAAAAAGGTAAAGTTAAGTAAAAAACACTTTTTTCAGAGTAAGCCACTTGCTGTTTCTTAACAATTTTTTCCACATCCGCTGCTGCATTGAATTACTGCATAAGCAGGCTGATTATCAGGGATTATACTGGTCCATTTTCCTCAGAAAATCGATCCTTTTCCTTCTGCTGGCCACTACATACTCGTATTGTTCCTCCTCATCGTCGTTCTTTATGATCCTTTTTTCGGGCTTCACCTCAGCTATCCTTGCATTGAATTCCATATCGGAAGATACAACCTGCAGGAAATTATTGGCATAAGTGAGGAAGTACCATCCCCTGGGGGATGTTTCTATGTAGATATTCAATTCGTCGCCTGAGCGCTTTTTAACCAGTTCAACAAAACCGTTCACATAACGGTTTACCTGGTCCTGACCTATTGTGCTTATTCCATACCTGCCTTTAGAGATAAATGACCTTGTTTCCTCATTCCAGCGCATATTCACATCGGTAAGGAACATGGTGTGTTCAAGGCTTTCGGGCAATTTTTTTCCTGATGTGAAAAAACCGAAGTCCTTGTCTACCTCGAAAGTCTCATCTTCCTTCAGCAGGTAATCTATTGCACGGGCATAGCTATCGTTCGAAAGGTCGAGTCCGCGGGCGGGTGACGACCTGATGCTGTCAGACATCATTTTCAGGGCGGCATCCAGGAAGTAAAAATCGAAAAGCAGTGATACATTCAACAGCACCGAGTCGGGAATGACCTGGTATTCTATTTTTCCAATGGCCTGGTCTTTGACATAACTTCCGAAATCGAGACCCATGTTCAGGTTCCCCGAACCTTCAATGATACACCTGCGTGTGTTGAAACGCAACTTATCAGCTTTTTCAGCATTTGCCGAAAGATCAGTAATGATATAGCTTGAGGAGGCTGTATCGAAATAAATATTTCCGGAAGCTTCAAAAAGAGCGGTATCACTCAGCACCTTCCGCCTGCT
>CAZXWD010000119.1:0-8960 GCA_964644135.1 uncultured Bacteroidales bacterium
ACAGCCTTTGCCATGGTCCTGATCGCGATGGTCTCTATCATGTTTTGCTCACCTTTGCCTTCGATCTGCTTGAAAAGCTTGTTGAATGAGTTGGTAAGGTTTTTCCTGTTGTTGATGTTCAGATCGTAGCCCAGCTTTTTCAGAAAATTAGAGAAGTCTTCCAGCTTATCGGGATTAGGTGTATCATGGATCCTGTAAACAAAGGTTTTTGCTTTCTGACGCCCCTTTGCTTTCCCGATCTTCTCGGCAATTTTCCTGTTGGCCAGGAGCATGAAATCTTCCACGAGTTTGTTCGATTCTTTATATTCCTTTATGTGTACGCTTATTGGCTTGCCCTTTTCATCCAGTTCGAATTTGACTTCCTGGGTCTCAAAATTTATTGATCCCTTGCGGAAGCGCTCCTCCCGGAGCTTCGTGGCAAACTTGTTCAGCATCCCGATCTCTTCGCTGAATTCCCCTTTACCTGTTTCAATTATCTGCTGGACTTCATCGTAGTTGAAGCGGCGGTCAGATTTGATCACCGTTTTACCTATCCACTGGTTATGGATATTTGCTTCTTCATCCATCTCAAAAAGGATTGAATAGCAAAGTTTTTCCTCGTCGGGACGCAGAGAGCAAACGTTGTTCGAAAGTTTTTCGGGAAGCATCGGGATCACCCGGTCAACAAGATACACAGACGTGGCACGCTTGAATGCCTCTTTATCGATCTCACTTCCCGGTTTTACATAATGAGACACATCGGCAATGTGGACCCCTGTTTCATATTTGCCGTTGCCGAGCTTTCTGAATGAAATGGCATCATCATAATCTTTGGCATCTGCAGGGTCGATTGTAATGGTAAACAGGTTGCGAAGGTCTTTTCTCTTCTTTATTTCCGCCGGCGTTATCGTGGTATCGATCTTTTCAGCATCTTTCTCAACATTTTTGGGGAACTTGAGCGGGAAATCATAATCAGCCAGGATCGATTTCATTTCCACATCATTGTCGCCCGATTTACCGAGGACCTCCACAATTGTTCCGAAGGGATTCTTGGCGTGCTCGGGCCAGTCGGTTATCTTCACAACGGCTTTCTGACCGCTCTTTACACCTTTCAGCTCATCTCCCGGGATAAAGATGTCGGTAGGCATCGACTTGTTATCGGGTATCAGGAAACCGTATTTCTTTGAAACCTCCAGGATCCCGACGAATTGTTCCTTGCTCCTTTGCAGGATCTCGATGATCTGGCCTTCAGGCTTCCGGCCCTTTCGTTGCGGGAAAAGGAATACCTTCACCCTGTCGCCGTGCAGGGCATGATAGGTATTGTTGGCCGCAATGAAAATATCTTCGCCCTCTTCTTCTTTGTCCCTGATTATATAAGCCTTTCCGGTTGATTTCATATCAACCCTCCCGGTAACATATTTCTTTGGTTTATCAGAAACCCGGTGCGATTCATTGAGAGTGAACTTTCCGGGCTTGACCTCAGAGATTACCTCATCATCGAGGAGTTCAACAAGTATGGTCTGCACAAGATCCTTGCTTGCCTTGTCATTCACCCCTAAACTTGCCGATATCTGTTTGTAATTCAACGGCCGGAGGGGATTTTTTTTGAAGCTTTCAATTACCGCATCGGTGAAAGCATTTTTACCTCTTGGCCTTCTTTTCTTCTTCGGTTTTTTTCCTTGTTTTTTACTTCCCATAATGATTGATATATTAAAGTGTGCCTGGAACAGACCTGATAAGGCGCTCCGTATATTCGTGCTGCGGACTTGTAAAGATACTTTCAGCGGAGCCTGTTTCAACAATCTCCCCGTCTTTCATTACAAGTATCCTGTCCGACATATGTTTTACAACTGCAAGGTCGTGCGAAATAAATATAAAGGTAAACCCGAATTCAGCTTTCAGGTCGTTTAAGAGGTTAAGGACCTGTGCCTGTATTGAGACATCCAGTGCGGATACTGATTCGTCACAAATTATGAAATCGGGAGATACCGCCAGGGCCCTTGCTATCCCTATGCGCTGTCTTTGCCCTCCCGAAAGCTCATGGGGGTATCGGTAGTAATATTCTTCCCCCAGGCCAACCTTTTCCAGCAGCCGGTTTACCCTTTCCCTTACAAGCTTCCTGTTCTTTTCGAGTTTGTGAACAACAATCGGCTCCGCTACCTGTGATCCTGCACTCATTCTCGGGTTCAGGGAGGAATAGGGATCCTGGAAAATGATCTGGACCGTTTTGCGGAAAGATCTTCCGGCATTCTTATTGTGAAGGATCTCCCGGCCGAGGTATTTTACACTTCCCCCGGTAGAATCGACCAGTTTCAAAACAGTCCGGCCAAGCGTGGTCTTGCCGCAGCCCGATTCACCAACGAGCCCGAGTGTTTCGCCGGGATAAACGTCGAATGAAACGTCGTTAACTGCTTTTATGAGTTCCTTTTTACCAGGGAACCAGGTTTTGAGGTGCCTTACCTCGAGGACCGGCTCCTTTTTCATCAACGCTGCACTGACCTCTTCCTTTTCCCCGGGTTTAAAAGCCTTTTCTGAATAATCTTCCTTATTAACCCCCATTATGAAATCATCTATAGTGGGAAGTCTCTTCAGGCTGATATCGATCCTTGGCCTGCAGGCGAGAAGGCCCATGGTGTACGGATCTTCCGGCTTATTGAATATATCTCCTGCGTTACCCTTTTCCACTATTCTGCCGTCTTTCATGATAGCAATGTGATCGGCTATTTCTGCCACAACACCAAGGTCGTGCGAAATGAACAGGACTGACATTCCGTAATTGCGTTGTATTTGCCTGAGAAGGCCCACTATGTTTTTCTGGACAGTGACATCAAGCGCAGTGGTTGGTTCGTCGGCAATCAGCAGGTCGGGCCGGCAGGCAATGGCCATGGCGATCATTACCCTTTGTTTTTGGCCCCCTGATATTTCATGGGGGTATGAGTTGTATATTTCTTCCCGGCGGGGCAGATGAACCTCACCGAACAGCTCAAGCGTCATCTTTTTGGCTTCCTTTTTTGATTTCCCTTTGTGAAGCCGTATAACTTCCGAAACCTGGTTTCCGCATTTCATAACAGGGTTCAGTGATGTCATAGGCTCCTGGAAGATCATCGAAATATGGTTGCCACGGATCTTCCTGTATTCTTTCTCTTTAAGTTTCAGCAGGTTTTTTTCACCGCCCTTAAAGGGGTTGAAAAGTATTTCACCGGAATCAACAGTAGCCAGGGTGCCTTGTAACAGACCGGCTATGGTCAATGCAGTGACAGATTTACCCGAACCTGACTCCCCCACCAGCGCAAGGGTTTCCCCTTTTTCAATATGGAATGAAATATTCTGTACAACGGTATTCCTTTTGCCGTTTCCGGGAAACGAAACAGTGAGGTCATCTATTTTCAACAGCGCAGGCATATGTCAAAGGTAAGAAATGCATGGTTCGGACAGGTATTTTTGCCCCGCTTTCCGATTAATGCAGAAAAAAAGGCTAAAATCATGTTTGTACTGCTGAAAGATCTGATTTCACTGGTTTATCCCTATGTGTGCTGTGTTTGCGGTAATTCCCTCACTGAAAGGGAAAGGGTCATATGCATTGATTGCGAGCACCACCTTCCCCGCACCCGCTTTCACGACGACCCTGAAAATCCTGTAATTATGTCGTTCTGGGGAAGGGTCGAGATATCCTCAGCAACGGCTTTTCTGTATTTCAGGAGAGGTACCATTACCCAGCATCTCCTGCATAAGTTGAAATACAAGGGAAAAAAAGATGTTGGCCGGTATCTCGGTGAGATGTTTGGCCGTGAACTGGTGAGGTCTGCATATTACCAGACAGTTGATGCCATCATTCCGGTACCGCTGCACCCGGCTAAGAAAAGAAAAAGAGGTTTTAACCAGAGTGAGCTTATTGCCAGGGGCATGTCAGGAGTTATGGAAGTGGAGGTGCTTGAGAGATCTCTTGTCAGGAAAACTTTTTCCTCCACACAAACCCGGAAAAACCGTTTTGAAAGATGGAAGAACGTAGAGAACATTTTTACGGTTGAGAACAAAGAGAGGCTCGAAGGCCTCCATATAATGTTGGTTGACGATGTTATCACAACCGGGGCAACCATGGAGGCCTGCCTCCAGGCTCTCTCGGAAATCGATGGCATAGTGCTTTCGGCAGGTGCCATTGCCTTTGCAAGCAAATAGCCTGTTTATCTCAATAGGCCACAGGGAATGAGATGATTTTCTGTTTTACCCTCCCGGTTGAAAACATCCATTCTTACGATATAAATACCCGAAGGCAACAAACGGTCACTTTCATCAACCCCCTTCCACGATACCCGGCCCGACGTTCCCAGGAGTTCATTATTAACGAGAGTCCTGACCGGATAACCGTGAGCACTGTAAATGCTGATCGATCCCGACCATCCTTCCGCCTGGAATTTCCAGGATACAACCAGATTGTCGTCAAAACCATCTCCGTCGGGTGTTATTACATCTGGTGTTACCAATATGGGCATTTCCGTTTGATAATTTTCAACGAATTGCGAGTTCCGGTAACCGGGTGTCCCGTATCCGGATGTCGAGGATGCGCTCTGCCAGCTATGCTTTTCCATTCCCTCAAGATCGTAATGCACTTTCTCGATCGCCACCCCATCGGTAGTAACCAGCAGAGGAAAATGCAGATCTTCAGAATATTCAACCAGGTCGATCTGCGTTCCATCGCTTCCGGTGAGCATAATGATTCCCCCGTCATTAGGCAAAGACGGAAAAGAGCTCATCTCAACAAAACAACCAGGCGTTTCGCAATAATACTGCCTGCAAACAGTTTCCGGGTCTTTGGTAAGAACAGTATAGCTGCCCGGTGCAACCGGATTGCAGGAACCTGTTACCCGGTAGATCGAAGTATCGGGAGGCAGTGGAGGATCCTCCTTAACGGAAACAAGGTATATTTCCTCCAGCTCCATGTATTTACCCGACCTGTTGTATATCTCAATATAATCAACCCCATCCCCAGGAGGGTCAAAGAGGATCTCGTTTATGACAATGTCGCCCTGCACCGCTTTTTCAGGAAATCCAAATACCAGTCTGTCATCTGAAAGCACATCACCCTTACAACTTACAGGCCCGTTCACGGTGATTTCATATACCTGACCCAAAGAGATGTCCCTGTCGAGCTCCAGTGTCACCGAGCGGAAGGAAGGGCCCTGGGGGTAAACCTGAAGAGGGCTGCCAATACCATGGCTTATAGAATAAGCTTCCTTATAGCTAAGGCTCAGGCTGTCCATTTTCTGGTTGAAGAAAACTGTGATCATCTTGCTGTTTATGACACAGCATTTTTCCAGTGAAGGTGCAACATAATTTGCATCCACAACCGAGTTTTCACTACCAGGTGTCCCGCCGTAAGGATCGGACGAGGCTTTCCAGTTGATCTTTCCCGTGCAAGGGGAATAAGGATCGATCTGTTCCAGCGACCAACCGCCTTCAGACTTGTCACCCTCCTGGTACCAGCCGTTGTTGTATTCCATATGGAACATCGTCCGGCCCTTTCTGTCGACCAGGGAAATTGCCTGTCCTGAATTGGGCAATGAAAAGGAATTGAATGGCAGGGTTCTGCCAAAGAGCGATAATAATGTAGTATCATCCACGTGGCAGGCAACGAGGTATTCACCTGCCCCGAGAGACATTTTTGGAATGTCCTTTTCAGAAGTCCCGGCCAGCATTTTCCAGCCCTCCATATTTATCGTGTAATTTGATGTATTCAACAGCTCAAGATATTCCGCTTCAGGCAGTTGAAGCGGAGGGGAAGGATCGGCCATGATCTCATTTATCACAATATCATATGGCCGGGGCTCGTAAAAAAGGAAAGAGATATTATCCGTTTCGATGGCATTCCCCGCAATATCTTCAACACCCGATACCGACAGCGTGTGCTCTTCGCCCTGCGAAAAAACATTATTGAAAAGAAGGATTACACTTGAAACTTCCGGGCCGTTCCACAGTACCGAAGCGGGATGATTTCCTGTCTCGATAATGTGGTAATTACCCGGATCAAGGCTGGTAACTGAATCTATAGCTTCCGAGTAACTTACCCTTAGTGAACTGTCGGAAAGCGCTTTCACTTCAGCTATTTCAGGGGCAAGTGTGTCTTTTTCAAACTTTCTTACTTTCAGCTCGTCAAAATAAAATTTTGTCTTATTGCTGCTTGTATAGAAACATTTTATGCCAAAAAATCCCTCATTGAACAGAAGAGAGTCTATCACAGAACCTTCAGCTTCGAAAATCCCCGAAGCGGATTGAGAGGAAAACACCTTCCACTCGTATTCATCATAAACTACTTTAACATAAAATGAATTGGTGCCGTTACCGGTGAATACGGTATTACCAGTGAACATTAATTCTGCGAGCCCCTCTTTTTCCCTGAAGAAATACAGGCTGTCGTCTATGCCCCCGAACTGCAGAAACCAGGCATTCTGGTCGATGGACGTGGGATAACTGTCTGTTACAAGGTAGATCCTTACATAATTGTTGGCTGAGGTGTTGTACGAAAGCTTGAGCCAGAACCCCCACTCAACCTGACCGGGCACATCCATTCCGGTGAAAAGGAGGGACTCACCGGGATCTTCTGCAAACAATTGAAGGGCAGGCCTGTGCCCTTCAGGTATGGCAGAAGATGAGGTTGTCTTAAAATGATCCTGGTTTCCCAACCATTCAGGATCGGCAGAAAGATCCCAGTCACTGAAGTCGTCAGAAACCTGGGGATAACAAATGATACGGATAAGAAAAAACAGGATCAGCACTATGTTTCTCATTTTCAGAATATTTTATTGATCAGCTCTATTGATCGGCGAGACTCATGAAAATACCTGTTATAAGGAAGGTTTTTTTTAACTGCTGTTCCGCTGATAGCGGTGTAAAAGGTTCAGTGATCGATTTTTCTTTCAATTTGCCTAATTTTGCAGCATATTTAGTGTGAATGATGAAAATTGCAGTTGTTGGAGTCACAGGTCTTGTTGGCAGGAAAATACTCCAGGTCCTTTCCGAAAAAGGTTCGGAAAACGCATCTTTGATCCCTGTTGCATCCCCCGGTTCGGTTGGGAAGGAAATTATTTTCGGTGGCAAGGGCTATAAGGTGACAGGCATTGAAGAGGCTGTAAGGTTAAGGCCTGACGTTGCCATCTTTTCGGCCGGATCGGAAGTTTCGAAAAAATATGCCCCGGCCTTTGCAGAAGCGGGAACAACGGTAATCGACAATTCCAGCGCATGGAGGATGCACGAAGGGATACCGCTAATCATTCCGGAAATTAACGGCGGCATACTTACCAGGGAGCATAAGATCATTGCAAACCCCAATTGTTCCACCATCCAGATGCTGATGGCCCTGGCGCCAATTCACCGCACATATGGTATCAGAAGAGTTGTCGTTGCAACGTACCAGTCGGTGACAGGGAGCGGTTACAAGGGCCTCCGGCAACTCGAGGATGAAAGGGCAGGCGTTGAGGGAGAAAAAGCGTATCCGCACAGCATAGATCTCAACCTGATCCCTAAAGCCGGTGAGTTTACAGAAGAAGGATATACATCGGAAGAGATCAAGCTGGTAAGGGAAACGCACAAGATACTGGACGATTACTCGATCAGGGTCACGGCAACTGCAGTGAGGGCGCCGGTCAAGGGAGGCCATTCTGAAGCGGTGAACCTTGAGCTGGAAAATCATTTTGAACTGGAAGACATAAAGAACCTGCTATCAGAAACGGATGGTGTGACCGTTCAGGATGACCCTTCCGCTGAATTGTATCCCATGCCTGTGAATTCCAACGACCGGGATGAGGTTTTTGTAGGAAGGATTAGAAGGGACCGTACAGTTACCAACGGGCTGAACCTATGGATAGTAGCTGATAACCTGAGGAAGGGTGCCGCAACCAATGCCGTTGATATAGCCCTGTATGTGATCAATAACAAGCTGGCCGGCAGGTCATGACATTCATGAGGATCTACCACGACATAGAGGAATGCAGAAATATACCCTCACCGGTGGTCACTACCGGTACGTTCGATGGTGTGCACCTGGGCCACCAGGCGATTTTCAGGGTTATGGGTCAGGTTGCTTCCGAAACCGGGGGTGAAACAGTGGTAATGACCTTCCATCCCCACCCCAGGCTTGTGATCCACCCCGACAGCAAGGACCTCAAGTTCATAAATATGCAGAAGAAGAAGATCAGGCTGATGGAATCTTTCGGGATCCAACACCTGGTAATCATTCCTTTTACTCGTGAGTTTTCCAATACCCCTTCTTCGGATTTTGTCAAAAAATACCTGGTTGATAAAATTGGGGTGAAGAACCTGATAATCGGCCATGACCACCATTTCGGCAAGGACCGCCGGGGCAGCTTCGGTGAGTTGATAGGCCTTTCAAAGATCCACGGCTTTAAAGTGAGGAAGGTGCCTGAGCAGCAGGTCGACGGTACCCCTGTGAGCTCCACAAAGATCAGGAACGCCCTTATGGAAGGAAATGTGAGACTTGCCAACAATCTGCTTGGATATCAATATTCCATTTCCGGAAAGGTTGTGCTGGGGAACAAAATCGGCAGGACCATTGGTTTCCCTACGGCCAATATCGACCTTGAAGACCGATATAAGCTGATATCGGCCAACGGGGTTTATGCCTGTAAGACCCGTGTGTCGGAAAGGATATACAAAGGCATGGGGAACATTGGTTACCGGCCTACGGTAAACAGCGGGGGGCTCACCATTGAAGTAAATATTTTTGAGTTCGACAGGGATATTTACGGCGAAGAGATCGAGATATTCTTCCTTGACAGGATAAGGGATGAAAAGCGGTTCGACAGCCTCCATGAGCTCAGGGACCAGCTTATATGCGACAAGGCAAAGGTGGTGGATATGCTCAGGGCCTATCCCTGAAACGGCAAACTACTCATCGGACTCCTTAACAATGAACCCTATTTCCATTACACCAACAGTTTTCAGCCTGTGCATCCTGTTGGCAATTTCGA
>CAZXWD010000120.1:0-5763 GCA_964644135.1 uncultured Bacteroidales bacterium
GACAATAAATACTACGTCCAGCTAAGTCTAGCTAAGTTCAGTAACGTCATTCCATCACCCTTCCTTATCCTTCAAAACCTTCTTTATCAGGTTCATGACCAGGAATGACGGTAGTAGACCGAAGGTAAGGAAGAAACTGCGGCTGATCTTACCGGGGATGATGATCCCGCTGCGGGATTCCATCTTATTAAGTGTGTACCTGGCCACTTCATCGGGCCTGAGGGCAGAGGCCCTGCCAAGAACACCGGCCTTGCGGATCCGCTCCTTCACCTCACCGTTGGTGAGCACACCACTGGGCATCAGGGTGCTGACCCTTACAGGTCCGCCATTCAGCTCGCTGCGAAGGGCTTCGGAGAAATAATAGACATAGGATTTTGAAGCAAGATAAACGCTTTTATATGCCGATGGCATAAAAGCGCCAAAGCTGCTCACGTTGAGGATATATGAACGTTTTCTCTTCTTCAGCTCCGGGATGAACAAACGGGTAAGACAGGTAAGCACATGGATATTCAGTGTGATCATCTCGTCGATCTCTTTCCGGGTATATTTATCAATGCCTCCGTCATATCCTTTTCCGGCATTGTTGATCAGGAAATCGACTGGAAGCTGTTTTTCAAGGGTGTATTCCCATATTTTTTCAGGTGCGCCGGGCTTCATCAGGTCAAGGCACAGAAAATCGACCTTTACACCATGCCTGTCACGGAGTTCTTCTGCCAGCCCGGGAAGACCGGTTTCAGGGAGGGAAACAAGTAATAAGTTATTGCCCTGGCCGGCCCGTTCTTCTGCAAAGGCCTTTCCGATTCCTGAGCTGGCACCTGTGATAAGTGTGTAGTAGCCGTTTTTTTCCGCTGTCTTCATCAGAGTTTCATTTTTTTGATCCAAGAAATTGTCCTTGCGGTACCTTCCTCAAAGGAAGTGGCCGAATACCCAAGTTCCTGCTCTGCTTTACGGCTCGACAAACCGGCATGGTGCATGTATTTTTTCACCCATCCGGGTGTAATGAGCGGTGCTGCACCAACGAGCCTTGATCCGTTGAATATCAACCAGGCCGCGGCCTCCATCAGTGACACCGGGAAATGTATCAGCCTGTACTTCTTTCCTGTTACACTTCCAATGACCGAAAAGACCTGGTCGAAAGTAAGGTTCTCGCCACCCAGTATGTAACGCTCCCCCCCCCTGCCATGGTATGCAGCTCTTATATGGCCGTCAACTACGTCATCCACAAATACATAATTACCTACTACTTTTCCGCTTCCGGGGATGATCCTCCACCTGCCTTTCATATACTTTACCATTATGCGGGTCATGGCATTCGATACAGACAAAGGCCCGGGGCCGTAAACTCGTGAAGGATTCACGGTAAGGGCTTCAAAACCGTTCCCGTTTGCTTTGCCAACCACTTCCTCGGCAGCAGCTTTTGTACTGTCATACTGGTTGAAATATGCTGTTTTACGTGGTGTGGATTCGTCCGATAAATTGTTCTCACCTGAAGGTTCCATCGTGGCAGCAGAGGAGGTGAAAACAAATTTCTTCATCCCATGTTCTTTTGCCAGGTCCAGTAATTTTGCCGTCAATTCCACATTGATCCGGTACGGAAGACCGGGATCGCGCGACCAGGGCTTTGCAAAGGCGGCAAGGTGGAAAGCATGGTCACACCCTTCCATGGCCTTTCTTATAAGATCTTCATCTGTGACATCACCCGTAAAAAGTTTTATGTTCGGATCCTGCAGTTCGCCGGCCTTTCCGGGGCTCCTGATGATCGCATGTACCGTATTCCCTTCTTTAGCCAACCTTATTGCCAGTCTTGAACCGATATAGCCCGTTGCCCCGGTGATGAAATATTTATTGGTTGTGCCGTCCATTTCTTACAAGCTTCATTTCAGGGTTACGGACAAAAGAGAATATCTCGGTCGATGCCGAAAGGCCGAGATGGACCAGTATGGGCGCCAGCAAAGAACCGGTATAAAAAACAAGCAGGCAGAGCACAACACCCAGCGGGATGGCGCCCAGTGCCTCCTTGATGCTTTTCTTCCAGTGCAGTAAGGAATACAGTAACACATTGAGCGCTACGGCCATTGGTACGCCAAGTGCAGGTATGGTCAGGAACAAGAGAAAACCCCTGAACATGAATTCATAGCCAACCAGGTAAATGAACCATCCGGAAACCGATACGGAAAAATAAGCCGGCTTCCATGTTTCGATCCGCATTTCCGGGTACAGCTCCCTCACTTTTTCCTGTCGCGACCCGTAAAAGCCTGTAGTGACGGTTGCCAGGGTAAAGGCAAGGACCAAAAGCCATTGGAAGGACTCCGGCAATCCCCATAGCCAATAGTAAGAAATGGAGGGGGCAAAATAAAACATCAGCACAAAAGGCACGATCCCGAACAGCAGCAATCCCATCGACTTCCTGAGAAGGAACACAGTGATCGCCCGCCCCGGTTTCCTGAATTCCCCGGGCCTGTCACCCACTCCTCCGGCCGTAAACCATTTTTCATAAAAAATGCTGGCAAGTATGGTGTAAACAACTGCAAATAAAGCAAGTATCCAAGGGTATCCGGTCATTTCCGCTGCTTCAGCCATCCATATATAATCAGTAGCAAAGATAATACCTTGCAAAAATAGCACTCAAAGATAATAGACAACATTTAAACGGGAAGGTCGCAAGCAATGGCAAAATCCAAACTCCAAATCCCAAAACCCAAAATCCAAATAAACTCCAAATCCCAAAAACCTCTAAACTCTAAGCTCTAAACTCTAAACTCTAAACTCTAAGCTCTAAACTCTAAGCTCTAAGCTCTTCACTCCTTCACAAACGATACCTTAACAATGTAATTGTCCGATTCATATACCAGTCTCCAGTCGTCGCCGCCGTTTTCGGTCTTCAGAATTTTGCCTCCAAGAGGCCAGCCTGCAGATTGTCCGGTCACAAGCGCATAATTATCATCATAGTGATCAAGGCCTACCAGGAACATATTTGTGGGGCCTGCTGAGCCCTGGTCGGTCCATGTGGCTCCGCCATCAAAGGTTTTCGTTATATGATCATAGTCCATGGCCGCCCACCAGGTCAGATGATCGAGCATTTCCAGACTGTTGATGTCACCTCCCCCACCGCCAACCAATGAGTCGTTTATCCAGGATGCCCCGCCATCCTGGCTATAGGCATAGTGCGATCTTATTCCATAAATAACAATATTATCCGGACCGGAATTGGCGGCACCGATCCATTCATGCTTGTTATAATCGTCTTCCAATTCGATGGATTCCCATGTTGTGCCCCCGTCAAGGGTCCTTGCGATGAATCCGCTCATATCTCTCTGGTTTTCAACACCCCCCACCACATAGATGGTCTGGGTATTCACGACACAGATCCCCTGCATCATTCCGCTCCTGAAAAAGCTGGTATCATACTTTGTCCATGAACTGCCACCGTCTGATGTGCTGATCACGATCCCGTTGCTCCCGCTGATCCATACAGTTGAATTACCGGCTGATGATATCGACATAAACTCCGTGTCATCCGGCACCTGCGGACCCACCAGCCGCACCCAGTTCTGTCCGGCATCAGTAGTTTTGAAGATTGATCCCTCTGTCCCGACAGCCCACACAGTGGAATTTCCGGTAGCGAGGACATCGGTCACATCCACCCCGTCGAGTCCTGTAAAACCCACTCCCTGCCTGGTCCATGTTTCTCCGTAATCAGAAGAGAACAGGATCACGCCATACCCTGTGGAGTCCTGGCTGCCCACTGCCCAGGCATTTTTTTGCACGGTATTATTGTCGTTCCCGTTATCGTCCTTTTTGCAGGATGAGTAAAAAAGTGAAATAACAATGAGGATGGAAAGGCTTGCGGATAATAAATTTCTCATAATTTGGAATTATTGATGATTCGGTGGGGTAAATGTAAGGAAAAAATGCATTTCAAGTTTTGGGTTTCAAGGTAAATATGCGTTAAGGTGTTAGGAAAAACTCCTTTGTAAATCGTAAAATGTAAATTCACTCACCGCATCATTATGTAGTCTAAATATAAATTACACCCCAATGGCGGGCCAAACCATGTGTTTTACATACCTTGCGGCCGCCTGATACATAGAATTGACGGGCTTTTTCGGTCAAAATCCTGAAGACCAGGGACATCAAGTCAGAATACTTCTTCTTCCTCGTTTTTGGGCTCTAGCTCTTTGACCACTTTAATCTGAAAGGATTATCGAAACTTAGAAAATTTTTGAACTCAACTTCAGCTAGGATGCGCGCTTTTATAATCTACTTTCTTCCCCTGACTCTAATTATTGCTAATTCATTTGGATCGTTTTCCCAGGTTGCCGTAAACAACCACGGATCACCTGCCGATCCATCCTCCGTGCTGGATGTGGAGTCAACCTCCATGGGATTGTTGTTCCCCCGGTTGTCGACCGCCCAGAGAAATGCCATTGACAATCCAGCCGTCGGATTGATGATCTTTAACACGGATACGGAGATCCTGGAGGTGTTTGGGGGAACAACCTGGACCAGTCTGGATGGAGAGAAGACCTCAGAAGTGATATGCGGGGTCAGCACTGTTGAATTCGGAGGGATCACCTACAACACTGTTGAGCATAACGGCCGTTGCTGGCTCGACCGCAACCTGGGTGCATCCCGGGTGCCGGCAAGCATTGACGACCAGCAAGGCTTCGGACACTACTACCAGTGGGGCCGGGAAGGTGACGGCCATCAGCATCCGTCAAATGGCACAACCTCCACAGTTGCAGACAATCCAGATCCAGGGCATATACTCTTTATACTGCCCCCTTCAGCCCCATACGACTGGCAAAGCCCGCCAAACCCGAATTTATGGGAGCCACACAGCGATTATGTGAACAACCCCTGCCCACCCGACTGGAAAGTCCCGAGCCATGCCGAATGGATGGATGCCGCAGAGGGATGGAACAACAGTGCTGATGCATTCGCCTCACCTTTGAAAATAGCAAACTCCGGGTACAGGTCCCGGTCCGATGGCCTGCTTTATGGTGCCGGAACAGGGACATACTGGTCAGGGACTGTTTTTGATGACCTCTCAAGAACAGTATACCTTGATGCTACATCTGTTGAAAGCTACCGCAAATACAGGTCGTGGGGTTTTTCCATACGTTGCATTGATGAAAGGCTTACCGAAAAAGATATGCTCTTTTCACGGGCATATGGCGGTAATGATCACGACCGGGCCTTTGCAATTGACCAGGCAGGCGACGGCAGCTTGGTTATCGCCGGACTGACTGAAAGCTATGGTGCAGGAGATGATGATTGTCTGTTGCTAAAGCTGGATTCCGCAGGAAATGTACTTATGGGGAAGGCTTACGACGCAGCCGACGCTGAAAATTGCTACTCCATGAAGGTCACATCGGATAATGGGTTCATTCTCACCGGGGAATCAGGTAGCGATGTGTATAACCTCAAACTGGATTCCCTTGGCAATGTGGTCTGGGACCAAATAAACGACTATGGCAGCAGCGAAGGGAACAGGGATGTTATCCAGGATGCTGATGGCGGATTTGTTTTTGTTGGGTATACCGGTGGGTTTGGTGCAGGCAGCTATGACCACCTGGTAACCAAGCGCGATAATTCAGGCAACAATGTATGGGGCTGGGCAATAGGCAATTCGGGATACGAGTATGCTCATGGAATAGTAAAAGACACTGACGGCGGCTATGCATTCTGCGGATATTCCGACAGTGGCGGCGACGGTGGCTTTGATATGCAGATCCATAAACTTGATGCAGGTGGAAATTC
>CAZXWD010000120.1:5863-8842 GCA_964644135.1 uncultured Bacteroidales bacterium
CATGGCTTTGCAATCGCCGGCCGCACCGGTAGCTTCGGTGGCGGTTCCGGTGATGTGTGGTTTGTGAAACTGGATTCAACAGGAAATTTCGAGTGGTCATGGGCATTCGGCGGGCCGGACCACGAATCGGGGGAATCTGTTATCATTGGCGACGATGGCTATTATTATGTTGCCGGATACACCCGGAGCTACAGCGGAAGCGGCAGCACGGATGATGCCCTGCTGATCAAGTTCGCCCCGGACGGAGGGACCTGCCTTGGTTATTATGTCGGGCTTCCCGTAGAATCGGCCGGTATGAGCTTTATAAGCGATGACGGACTGAATGCCACACAGGTAAATGAACTGTATTTTGAACGGCAAACCGGTAATGATTCACCCGCCAGGATGAAGGCTGTCAGGATCGATGAACCGGCCCCTGAAGGCAGGGGTACCCTTACTACAAACTCAACAAATGTAACACCCGTTATATCAACTATTTGTGAAGATGAATGGTGAGTATTTGACTAAACCGAATTTATTGCGATGAAGAAATTATACCTGACACTACTAATAATAGCTTTAACCTCCGCTTCCATTACTTTGCGCGCACAGGGCGTGGCCATTTCCGATTCGGCAGGATATACACCTGATCCGTCGGCCATGCTGGATGTAATGTCCGTTTCTAAAGGGCTGCTTCCACCCAGGATCAGTGCCTCCGACCGGGATGCCATCAGTAACCCGGCCGAAGGGCTTGTCATATTCAACACCAGCACCAGGGCGCTTGAGGTGTTCGACGGTGACAGGTGGAGGTCTTCAACTTCTGATTTCAATTGCGGCACATCACAAGTGGTAGATAGCAGCGGCAATTACTACAACACAGTGAAAATGGGATCGCGGTGCTGGATGGCCTCAAACCTGAACACAGGGACAAGGGTCGATGGAACCGTCGACCAGACCGACAACGATATAGTGGAGAAGTATTGCTATAACGATAGTGAAGATAGTTGCAGCAAATATGGAGCCTTATACCAGTGGGATGAAATAATGCAATACAATACGGCAAATGGCTCCCGGGGAATATGCCCGGAAGGATGGCACATCCCTACCGATGAGGAATGGTGCATGCTGGAGAGTGAACTGGACCTGACCGTCGACTGCAGCACCACAGGCTGGAGAGGAACGGACATAGGTACAAAACTGATGCCCGGCGGCTCATCCGGGTTTGATGCACCACTTATCGGCTACAGGTCTGCGGATGGGAATTTTTACCAGTTCGATGTGGGTGTCTATCATTGGACATCCACCGTGCAATCATCACGTGCCTGGATCCGGCACCTGGATGCAGGGACCGGTCAATCGGCAAAAGGTGACGAACTATGGCATTATGGTTTTAGTGTCCGCTGCGTAAAGGATGTGGCCTCCAAACCTTCAGTAATAAATGGTACGGCATCAGATGTAACAACAACCACAGCTTTCGTGTCAGGTGAGATCACCGACATGGGAAGGTCTGAAATTACCCAGCACGGGCACTGCTGGTCAGTCAATCCCGGCCCTACCCTTGAAGATGACCTGTATAATGCCGGAACCACGGCTACCACAAGCACATTCACCAGCCAGTTGACCCGTTTGGATCCCGGGACAACTTATTACGTAAGGGCTTATGCCCTGAACGAGCAGGGATTGACCTATTCTGAAGAGATAAGTTTCACGACGGGCGGAAGCGGCGGCCCTTGTCCGGGCCTGCCAACAATAACCTATGGATCGCAGGTATACAACACCATCCAGTTTGGATCACAGTGCTGGATGAAGGAGAACCTGAACATCGGGACTATGGTCAGCGGCAGCAGCGACCAGACAAACAATGGTACCATCGAAAAATACTGCTACGACAATGACCCGAACAATTGCAATACCTATGGCGGCCTGTACCAGTGGGACGAGATGATGCAATACTCCACTACCGGGGGAGTTCAGGGCATCTGCCCCGATGGCTGGCACATCCCCACCGATGCGGAATGGTGTATCCTGGAGCAGGAGATTGACTCGGGTGTGGTCTGCGACCTGAATATGTGGAGAGGCCTGGATGCAGGCATGAAGATGAAGTCGGGCGGAAGCAGTGGATTCGATGCATTGCTGGGAGGAATGAGGATTACGTACAGCACCAATTTCACGGGTGTTACCTATTCCGGCTACTTCTGGACATCCACCGAATTCAATGGCTCTGAATCTTATTACAGGCAGTTCAATACAAGTTACCATACAGTCTACCGCAACGACAGGTCGAAGTCGGAAGGCAGGTCCGTCAGATGTCTGAAAGATTGATCTGAAAGCACTATCAAAAGCTAAAAAAGTACTCATGAAAAAACGCATTGCTTTTATAATCCTCGTGATCATCGTTACTCAGTTAAACACAACCACAGGACAGGTCAGCATCAATGCTGATGGGTCTCCCCCTGATAGTTCTGCCGTACTGGATATTGGTTCATCTTCGAATTCGAAAGGTTTTTTGCCGCCACGGATGTCGGGTTATCAAAGGGATTCCATCGATAACCCTGCTGCCGGGCTGGTGATCTATAACACTACGAACAAACAGCTCGAATTATTTAACGGCATTGTCTGGGGGCCGGTTACAGGGGAATTTGCCGGTGGATCGTCGCAGGTGACAGATGACGACGGGAACGTATACAGCACTGTTCAGGCAGGATCCCAGACCTGGACCACCCTCAACCTGAATGTAGGGACCAGAATTGATGGCACAGCAACTCCCTCTGATGACATGGTGATTGAAAAGTGGTGCCTGAACGACAGCGAAGACAGTTGCGCCAAATACGGCGCCCTCTATTCCTGGGATGAAATGATGGATTACCTGGAATTTCAAGGGGGCAAGGGAATTTGCCCGTCAGGCTGGCACATACCCTCGGATGAGGAATGGTGTTTGATCGAACAGAGCTACGATGCTTCCATTACCTGTGAAAGCACCGGCTGGCGTGGGACTGATGG
>CAZXWD010000121.1:0-8695 GCA_964644135.1 uncultured Bacteroidales bacterium
AGAAAATACCAGGTTATTAAAAATTTATCCCTCCGACTTTTCGGAGGGGACTCAATATTTAATATCTAATACCTTAATCTTGAACTTTAGAGAACTGAAGCTTCCTGGTTTTTCTTTCCCTTCTGAAGTTTCCTGTTCACCTCTCTTCTCACCCTTTCCGAGAGGATGTCATAATGCTTTTTTACAAACTCTTATTTGTAATTGTAGCTGATGATCTCAGGCTCAATGCCGGGAACAATTTTAACAAGAAGGGAGGAAGTAGTTTCGAAATTGAGGACTATCTCTTTTTTCATCCCGTCAAAAGATAAAGCAAGATTCACATCTCTTGATGATACTGTATCGGAAATCCCATAAGGCACAGGATAAAGAAGCTGGCTTGCAGCCGGGTTTGCAAAGAATATGAAAAGGCTGTCGCCCTCCTTCCTGCACCAGTGATCGGGAAGGTATTCTCCCTTTAACAGGGGCTCTTCATTGATGAGGTTTTGAAGCGTTCCACTGCAATTTGGAAGGGATGTCAACTCATTCATCATGATTTTATAATCGCCTGATTTAATATGACCGGCCTGTTTTGGTTCTTTTTTCAGGCAGACGGGCAGACCCTGTCTGGCAAGGTCAAGGATCGTTTTCACCGATTCGATATCCATATGGTCGACATCAACATAAAGAAAATCAAAACGGTTTTCTCCGATAACTAACTTATTTTTTTCCACTTTGCCCTTGCCCAGAAATTCCCCGTTGATCCAGAGCGGACTGTAACCTTCGACCTCTTCCGGGAACTCAACATGACGCATTTCATATTCTCCCCATGCCCATGGCAACTGCAGCTCTTCAGGCATTTCACCCCCGATCCATGAATCTTCCACAGGAAGGTAAACGGCAGCCTGGGAGTAGGTATGGCCTTTTCGCATGACCTTTGCCAGGTTGGTAAGGTATACATTGAATTTTTCCAGGTGTGGATTTAAGCTCCCTCTTTTTCCAACATGAACACTGGCGTAAAAATATATGGTGTCGATCCCTTTGGGATTGAAGGGCATTCCGTGCCATATGATGTGGTTTACACCGTTGGCAAAAAGCGCGTCTGCAACAAGCTTCAGGTCCGTTATCTTTTCTTCGTGCATATGCTCACGCGGCCAGCCATACAGGCAGGTAAAACTCTCGGCGCTAACCAGCGGTTTGTCAGAGAGCGCTGCTGCGGAACCAACGATCCTGGAATAATGCGGGTTGTAGAGCATCGCTTCCGATTCAGGAATGTCAACAACGCTGTATGATGAGATCAGGTCGGTGGGCGAACCGGCACACTGTACCCTTGAATAGGCTCCCAGTTTATGTGATACCCGGGAAAAAGGGATGTAGAACTCATTGATGACTTTCTCCGAAACCAGCTTCATGTAATCATATAACGGCCCTTCGTTTCCTTCATCATAAATACTTTCCATAAAAGGGATTATGTCGTAACCATATTTTTCCATGAACTCCTTTTCCAGTCCGGGGGTCCAGATCCTGTGTGTTTCCACTTCCCAGGAATCGCAGAACAAAGCTGATCTGTGGTCTCCCAGCGCAGGCGCCAGCGCTTCACCCATCACTCCGGCATATCTTGTAAAAGCCTTTTCACTCAGGTGGTCGATCACATTACCTGTATCAGGATGGGTCCATGAAAGCCTCAATGGCTGTTTAAATGTACTGTCGCCATAAACTCTTGTCCTGTCCTCATCAGGTACAAAAGTCCCCCCGAAAGGCCAGAGCGTGCCGAAGGTAAAATCGCACCCCAGTCCGGTTTCGTTGCAGTAATTTTTGGCAAAGACAACCCTGTCCTGCCATTTTTCCCCGAGCCATTCAAACCTCTTCGCATCCGGATTACGGTTTACCGGGTAAATAAAAGCCACTTCAACCCCTCCGAAGCCATGTTCTTTTATCCAGTCGAGCTGATATTTGATATCTTTTTCAGAAAATTCGGAGGCAAACCACCACCAGCGTGTATAAGGTTCCGGACCGGGATAAATTATCTCTTCCTGTTCTGTGGCAGAAGGGCTGCATGAGATCATACCTATTGCAAATACAAGGAAAAAAGTATAAAATTTCGATCTGATCATTTGAAAGGTTTTTGCTGATATTGTTCCGCCACTTGGATTCAAAGCTAAGCTGTAATTATATTTGTGTAAAGAAAATCATCAAAATAATAATATTATGAGAGTAAGTGCAAGAAACCAGCTTAAAGGAAAAGTTAAAGATATCAAAAAAGGTGCGGTCAATGCTGAGGTGGTGCTTGAAGTGGGTGGCGGTGTTGAGCTGACCTCGGTCATAACTCTTGAATCGCTCGAATCCCTTGGCCTGGATGTTGGGAACACTGCCTATGCGGTGATCAAGGCGTCAAACATCATGGTGGGGATTGATCATTAAAATTGTCGATTGTCAACTGTCGATTTATAATTTGCCCCTAACCCCGGCCCTTCCCCCAAACAGGGGAAGGGAGGGAGAGAATATTCGATTGTCAACTGTCGATTTTCGATTTGATTTTCCAATTCCCCCTCCCTTCTTGGGGGAGGGGGATTAAGGGGGTGGGGTATTGGATTGTCGATTTTCGATTTTCGATTTTTGATGGATGGAAAAAGTCCCCCTCTTTATCGAGCGTCAGCGAGATAGAGAGGGGGATTTAGGGGGTGAGTTGAAATTTATCCCTAATTTATGTCAGAAAAACAGAAAGGATACGTCCAGGTCTATACCGGCGACGGAAAGGGCAAAACGACCGCTGCCATCGGACTGGCGGTGAGGGCTGCCGGCAGGGGACAGCGAACTTTTATCGGCCAGTTTATGAAAGGCATGTTCTATGGTGAGCTGGAAGCGCTCAAGGACAACTGGCTGATCGAGATAAAACAGTTCGGATGGGAAGATTGCATAAGAAAAGAGCAGGTCAACGAAACCCATATAGAGATCACAAGGAACGGCCTTGAAGAATGCCGGAAAAAGATGCTCAGCGGTGTTTATGGAATTGTTATACTCGATGAGATATTGGTTGCACAGTGGTTTGGTCTTATTGCGGAAAAAGAGCTGCTGGATTTTATCGGCCAACGGCCTGTGGAAACAGAACTTGTACTGACAGGGCGGAATGCTTCTGAAGGAGTTCTGGAGAAGGCAGATCTAATCACTGAGATGAAGAACGTGAGGCATTACTTTGATGATGGGTTACAGGCGAGAAAGGGGATCGAGTATTAGTGTTGAGTGTTGAATGTTGAGTGTTGAATTGTCTTATATTTTTTGAGAAGGTTAAATAATCCACCAGGTTTCTGTACCGGCTGATGCCACAGTCTGGCCGGACGGGACAAAAAACAATTTCACGCATGAAAATACTTGTTTTAGGAGCTACCGGGCGAACCGGTAACTATATTGTAAAAGAGGCCATCGACCGGGGTATCGAGGTCAATGCCCTTGTAAGAAATTCATCCAGGTTACTCACCCGGCACAACAAGCTGAATATCTTTGAAGGTTCCCCTTATATAAAGGAAGACCTTTATAAGCCCATGGAAGGGGTTGATGCCGTGATAAGCGCCCTTAATGTGGCACGGAAAACCGACTTTCCCTGGTCAAAGCTTGTTTCACCGCCTGATCTGATGTCGAAGAGCGTAGATAATGCAATTGAAGTGATGAAAGAGAAAGATGTTAAGCGCATTATTGTGATCTCCGCTGCCGGGGCCGGTGATTCCTGGGAAAATACACCGGGCTGGTTCAGGTGGATCATCAATAACAGCAATATCAGGCATGCCTATGCCGACCATAACAAACAGGAGGGTGCCCTGGCCGGTTCGGGACTTCACTGGACTGCCCTGAGGCCTACCGGGCTTTCAGGAAAAGACAGTGACAAAGAGATTGTCATTACAACCAAGGATGGGCCAAAGCCGGGATTCATGATCGCCCGCCATGCTGTTGCGGCATTCATCCTGGATATTCTCGATAATTCCGATTACTATGGAAAAGCGCCAATCGTTTCTCAGAAATAGTAAGCTTGTGATGATTAGTCCTCCTTCATTTCGTTACGGACAGTATATTTTTTAACAACTGAAGACTGATAATTGATAATCGATAATTGATAATCGATAATTGATAATCGATAATTAAACTTAATCTTTATCTGCCACGAAGCCAGTACCTCTGCAAAAGAATGCCCCCTACAATGAAAACCAGTCCAACCAGTGTGGAGGGCAGGATGGCTTCGCCAACGGCCAGGTTTATGATCACAAGTGAGACAAAAGGGGCCAGGAAGATGAGTATGCTTACCTTATCGGTTGTGGACGACATGGTCAGGCCTTTGAGCCATAGGACATAGGCCACACCCATTTCAAAGATGCCGATGTAAACCGTGCCTGCCACCGCCTGCCAGGAAGGGATTACTGCTCTTCCCGTGATTAGAATGTAAACTGTTATAATTATAAAACCCGAAATAAAGTTCAGCAGGAGCTTTACTGTTTCATCCCTTCTGTCTTTTACGTTCAGGATCCAGAAAAAGGCCCAGATGACCGTGCTCAGCAGTGCCAGGGCCACTCCGAGCGGATTGGTGAATTCCAGCGCTGTAAAATCCCCCTTGAATGCAATGATCACAATCCCTGCAAAGCTTACCAGTATGGCAATGAAGCTCTTATAGGTTATTTTTTGCCCCAGTATCAGTATGGAAAGGATCGTGATGGTGATCGGCCAGGAGAAATTGATGACCACTGCCTCCTGGGTCAGCAACAGGTCGTATGATGTAAAAAGGACCAGGTAGAAGAGGAACGGGTTTAAAACACCCAGGTAGGAAGATCTTAAAAGGTCTTTTGGCGACTGGCGCAGCAGTTCGGAGGCCTTTCCCTGTATGATCAATATAAGAGCCAGCACCAGTATGGAAACGAAGGATGCAAACCAGAGCATCTGGGCCGGGTCGACGTACCTCAGCGTGAGCTTGAATGCAGCCCCTACCGTCGACCACATCGTAACGGCCAGTGATGCGTAGAGATATGCTTTTGCCTGCTTGTTCAAATACTAGTGTTTAATGTTTAGTGTTTAGTGTTTAATTCTTAAATCAAAACTCAAAACTCTCTACTGTGCCCATCCCGGCATTTCAAATATATTAAAATCAAATACTATCCTTGAGTAATAATAAGTTGCAAAGGTGACTAGCACCGCACCGATCAGATTGAGCAATAACCCGGCCCTGGCCATGTCGGCCACCCTGATGCGGTCGCTGCCGAAAACGATCGCGTTGGGAGGTGTTGCGACCGGCAGCATGAATGCCATAGACGCTGAAAGGGTTGCCGGGAGCATAAACAGCAACGGGTGCATCCCGGTCGAGAGCGACAGCCCGGCAAGGATGGGCAGCAGCATTTCAGTTGTGGCTGTGTTCGAAGTGAGTTCTGTAAGGAAGGTCATGGTCAGCGCGATAATGAAAATTATAAAAATGGGATAATAGTTCACAACCCATGAAAGCTGCTCGCCGAACCATGATGAGAGCCCCGATTCCTTGAAACCACTGGCAAGGGCGAAGCCCCCACCGAAGAGCAGCACAATGTTCCATGGTATTTTTGCCGCCGTTTTCCAGGTCATCAGTCGTGAACCTTTATCGTTTCTCGAGGGGATGAAGAACAACAACCCTGACATGAGTATCGCCACCGTTCCGTCGTTGATGTACTCAGGGTGTGAAAACAGGTTCGACCATCCTGGGATCATAAAATTTCCGAACTGCAGGTCGGAGCGGAAAAGCCACAGGATTGCCAGCAGGATAAAATCAATGAAAATGAAGCGCTCTTCAAAGGTCACAGGTCCGAGTTCATTGTATTGCTTCCTGAAGATCTCCTTCCCGTTTTGCATCCATACTCCTTTTTTGGGCTTGAACAGGATCATCAGGTACACCCAGATAATGATAAAAAAGGTGATGCTGATGGGGGCGGCAAAGAGAAACCAGCTAGCAAAACTTACCTCGGGGGCTTCGGGGAACATGATCTGGAAGATACGGGCAAACGAAAGGTTGGGAGGGGTGCCCACAAGCGTTGCTATCCCGCCTACGGAAGCGCTGTAGGCCACGCCCAGCAATAAACCTATCGAATACCTTGAAACGGACTTTTTATCCAGGCTTTCTTCAAGCTTACCGATAACCGATACCAGGATAGGGATCATCATCATGGCAGTGGCAGTGTTGGATATCCACATGGAGAGGAAGGCCGTTGCCAGCATGAACCCCAGCAGGATCCTTCCAGGGCTGGCGCCTGCGAATATGAGAATCTTCAGCGCGATCCTCCTGTGAAGGTTCCACCGCTGCATGGCCAGGGCTACCAGGAAACCCCCGATGAACAGAAAAATGACGTGGTTGAAATAGGTTGCAGAGACATCTTTCCCGTCCATGATGCCAAGCAGGGGAAACAAAACAACCGGCAGGAGCGAGGTCACCGCAAGGGGGATGATCTCAGTGATCCACCATATAGCCATGAGTATAGCAACGGCCAGGGTGGCAGAAACGGCAGGATTGCCCGGCGCCAGGCTGGTGAAGAACAAAATATAGATAAAAAGGGCAGGGGCGGCTACAAAGGCAAAAAAGTGTTTCAGGGTAAAAACTCTGGCCATCGGTAAAAATGAGATTAGATGTAATTATCTCCGTGAACGAAAGTAAAAATTTAAATCGAGTTAATCCCCAATTGGCCAATAATTCATAGTTTTGCGCCCTACAAATCAAAAGAGTAACAATGAAAAAACTTGGAGTAGTCGCCTTCGGCGGAAATGCATTGATAACCGGAAAACAGAAGGGCACCATAGACGAGCAGGAGGGGAACGCTTACAAAACCTGTGAACGGCTGCTCACACTGATACAGCAGGATTACGACCTGGTGCTGACCCACGGGAACGGTCCACAGGTTGGGAATATCATGGAAGCCAATGCTGCCGGGCATAAGCTGTATGGGATACCCGAAATGCCCCTCGATATTTGCGTTGCCTATTCGCAGGGGTTCATCGGTTACGTGCTCGAACAGCAGCTCAGGAATGTGCTGCGGGAAAACGATATTGAGCGCGACATCATCACCATCATCACACAGGTGCTTGTCAATAAGGACGATCCCGCATTTCAGAACCCAACTAAACCGGTAGGCCCGTTTTATACAAAGGAAGAGTCGGACAAGATAACAGAAACAACCGGTGCACAGTTTTCGAAAGACCCGCAGGGGAGGGGATACCGGAAAGTGGTTGCCTCACCAAAACCGCTTGTAATATCAAATACAAGAACGATCGAGAGGATTGCCCGGCAGCACCAGATAGTGATAGCGGTGGGTGGCGGCGGCATACCTTCTTTCTTTAAATCGGAGCACAAGCTGCAGGGCATAGATGCGGTCATCGACAAAGACCTTGCATCGGCATTGCTGGCTTCCCAGATCAATGCATACCGTTTCTTTATCCTTACCGATGTGCCCAAAGTCTACCTGAACTTCAACACACCCCAGGAGAAGGCAGTCGACAGGATGACCATTGCCGAAGCAAAGAAATACCTTGAAGAGGGCCATTTCCCAGAGGGTTCGATGGCGCCGAAGATCAGGGCAGCCATCTACTTTGTGGAGCACAGCGGCCGCGATGCCATCATCACCCAGACCACCAGGCTGGGGATAGATGACGGCGGGACGAGGATAACGATTGTGTAGAGTTATCAAATATCAGTTATCAGTTATCAGTTATCAGTTATCAGTTAAAAATGAACTAACAACTAATTCCAAACAACATACAACATGGCATTTAATATCAGAAACAGGAGTTTTTTGAAGTTATTGGACTTCACACCGAAAGAGATTAAGTTTTTACTCGACCTTTCTGCAGACCTTAAAAAGGCGAAATATGCCGGGACAGAGCAACAAAGGCTCACAGGCAAGAACATCGCACTGATCTTTGAAAAAGATTCCACCCGCACGCGCTGTGCCTTTGAAACGGCTGCCTACGACCAGGGCGCACGGGTTACCTACCTCGGGCCGACAGGGTCACAGATAGGAAAGAAAGAGACCATGAAAGATACGGCAAGGGTTCTTGGCCGCATGTACGACGGGATTGAATACCGCGGCTTCGGACAGGAAAAAGTTGAGGAACTTGCAGAATTTTCCGGTGTTCCGGTATGGAACGGCCTTACAAACGAATACCATCCCACCCAGGTGCTGGCCGACTTCCTCACAATGATGGAGCACTCGGATAAACCGTTGCACCAGGTGGCTTTCTGTTACCTGGGAGATGCCAGGAACAACATGGGCAACTCACTACTGGTAGGGGCTGCCAAGATGGGCATGGACTTCAGGGCCATCGCGCCAAAGGAGTTCCTCCCGGCAGGGGAGCTTGTTGACGAATGTAAAGAGATAGCTGCAAAGACGGGTGCCAAGATCACTGTTACTGATGACATCAGTGCGGTTAAAGGGGTTGATTTTATTTACACCGACGTATGGGTGTCGATGGGAGAGCCCGAAGAGGCCTGGAAGCAGCGCCTGGAGCTGATGATGCCCTACCAGGTGAACAAGGCCCTGCTGGAAAAGACCGGCAACCCGAAAGTGAAATTCCTCCACTGCCTGCCTTCTTTCCATAACAGCGACACTGCGGTTGGCAAGGAGATCAACGAAAAGTTTGGTGTCCCTGAAATGGAAGTTACCGACGAAGTGTTCGAATCGGACGCTTCCATCGTTTTCGACCAGGCCGAGAACCGGCTCCATACCAT
>CAZXWD010000122.1:0-8632 GCA_964644135.1 uncultured Bacteroidales bacterium
CCCTGCACGTATTCCTCGATGCCGTCTTCAAGGGTGTAGAAAGGAAATTCATAGCCGGTATTACGGAGTTTGTCCATTTCTGCTTCAGTGAAATACTGGTACTTGTCGCGGATGTCTTCCGGGGTGTCGATAAATTCTATGTTCTCGGGGAGGTCCATCGACCTGAACACTGCCCTGGCCAGGTCGAGGAAGGTCCTGGCCTTTCCTGTGCCGAGATTGTACAGGCCTGGTTTCTCGCCCCTTCTCATCAGGAAATACAATACATCGGTCACATCTTTAACATAGATGAAATCACGGAGTTGCTCGCCGTCCTTGTACTCAGGCTTATGCGACCTGAAAAGCCTGACTTTCCCGTTATTCCTGATCTGGTGATAGGCATGGAAGATCACCGAGGCCATCCTGCCTTTATGGTATTCGTTGGGCCCGTAAACATTGAAGAATTTCATACCTGCCCAGAACGGTGGGGTCTTTGGTTGCTTAAGCACCCATTTGTCGAATTCATTCTTCGATTCTCCGTATGGGTTCAGCGGCTTGAGCTTGTCCACGATGTCATGGCTGTCTTTATAGCCATGTTCGCCCAGGCCGTAGGTAGCTGCCGAAGAAGCATATATAAGAGGTATCCCGTAAGCTGTGCACAGTTCCCAGATCGACTTGGAATAGTTGAGGTTGAGCCTGTCGAACACTTTCTTGTCGAATTCAGCCGTATCGGTACGGGCGCCTATGTGGAAAAGGAATTCCACCTCGCCGTGGTGCTTTTCCAGCCAGCTCATGAAGAGGTCGCGATGTATTTTCTCCCTGTAGGTTTTATGCTCGATGTTCCTTAGTTTGTCTTCCCTGGAGAAGTCATCCACAACGACGATCTCTGTAAGGCCTTTGTTGTTGAGCTTTCCAACAAGGCAGCTTCCAATGAACCCGGCAGCACCCGTAACTACGATCATAATAACACTTTTTACGAAAATATAGAATAATTTGTTTGTTCCGAAAGTGAAATGTAGTAAAATTAGTGCATAACAGCAATCTATCAGCCAACAGCCCCACCCCCGGCCCCTCCCCACCCGGGGAGGGGGGTGTCTTGTTCTAAATATGTGTTTTGCAATAATCCAAAAGCCATCAACCACCAGCCATCAGCTATAAAACTCAAAACTCAGAACTAAAATATTGCCATCCCTTTCCGTATCTCCAGCAGGAACTCCTTCACCTTCTCCAGTGTTTCGATAACCTGGTCTTCCTTCTCAGTTTCAGGAAGACGGGTCTTGAGGTGCTCCCTGGCGCCGGGGATGGTAAAGCCCTCTTCCTTGAGCAGTTTTTTGATGAGCTTCAGGTTTTCAATGTCCTTTGCCGTAAAGACCCTGTTGCCCTTCTGGTTCTTCTGGGGCCTGATGATGCTGAACTCCTTCTCCCAGAACCTGATGGTGGAAGTGGTAACATCCAGTATCTGTGCTGTTTCCCCTATGGTGTAATAGAGCTTGCCTGACATTAGTCGAGCGATTGGGTGGGGCGCTGGGAAAGTACGAGTACCTCCTCGTACTCTTCAGGGGTGAGGTCGTTAAAGAAGTAATGGATGGGATTGAGCGGCCGGCCGTTCTTCCTTACCTCGTAATGAAGGTGGGGTGCAGTTGATTTACCGGTGTTTCCCACAGTGCCGATCACCTGGCCACGTTTCACATGTTCCCCTTTCTTTACGTTGAAGTCTTCCATGTGAGCGTATATGGTAATATAGCCGTAACCGTGGTCTATCTTTATGGTGTTGCCGTAATGTCGGTTCGATTTCCTGGCGCTCACAACAACCCCGTCGCCGGTGGAATATATCTCAGTGCCTTTCGGTGCCGAAAAATCAACTCCTTCGTGGAATTTTTTGACCTTGTAAATAGGGTCGGTGCGCAAACCGTAGAATGATGAGAGCCTTTTCAGGTCTTTGTTGCTCATGGGCTGTATGGCAGGGATGCTGGCCAGCATGTCCGCCTTGTTTTTGGCCATTTTGTAAACCTCATCGAAGGATTTGGACTGTACATAGAGCTGGCTGGTGACCTGGTCGAGCTTTTTGTGTGTTGAGATAAGGATCTGTGAGTTTGTATAGCCTTCAAGCCGCGAATAGCGCTCAACACCGCCGAACCCTGCCTTTCTCATACCTTCCGGTATCGGCTCTGCCTCAAAAATAACCCTGTAAATATTGTCGTCGCGGTCGGCAACGTCGGCAAGTACATTCTCGATCTGGCTGAGGCGCTTGTTCATCTCCATGAACCTGATCTCGTACTCCTTCACCTCCCGCTTAAGCATTTTTTCCTTGGGGGAATCGAAGAAATAAAAGAAACCCACAACGAAAAGTGCCGCTATGACAAGGCTGGCAGAAAGGAACGACAGGCCTTTCAGGATGAAAACCTTAGCAGTTCTCCTGACCTCAACAAATTTCAATGATCGCGGATCGTACTGGTACCTCTTCTTAGCCATTATCCGTTAATTTTTATCTTATACGGAAACACCAACATTCTGTTCGGTTGGCTCAAAAATAGCAAAAAAAACTAATTTTGCAGCCCGGAAGCACTCAATCGGAAATAGTTATCAACAGCGAAGGTTTTATATGGATTCAACAGAAATAAGAAATAAATTCCTCGGTTTTTTCAAATCGAAACAGCATAAGATCGTCCCTTCCGCGCCAATGGTGGTCAAGGACGACCCCACACTCATGTTCACCAATGCCGGGATGAACCAGTTCAAGGACATTTTTCTTGAGCACCGCAGGCCAGAAAGTCTCCGGATTGCCAATACACAGAAATGCCTGAGGGTTTCGGGCAAGCACAACGACCTTGAAGAAGTGGGCCACGACACCTACCATCATACCATGTTTGAAATGCTAGGGAACTGGTCGTTTGGCGATTATTTCAAGAAAGAGGCAATTGAATGGGGCTGGGAACTGCTTACTAAAGAATACGGAATTGACAAAGAGAATCTCTATGCAACTGTTTTCGGGGGAGATGAAGAAGACGGCCTTGAAATGGACAAAGAGGCCCATGAACACTGGTTGAAAATACTGCCCGAAGAGAGGGTGCTGTTCGGGACCAAAAAAGACAATTTCTGGGAAATGGGCGATACAGGCCCCTGCGGCCCCTGCTCCGAAATCCATGTGGATATCCGCAGCGAAGAGGAAAAGAAAAAAGTTCCCGGAAGGGACCTGGTCAACAAGGACCATCCGCTGGTGATCGAGCTCTGGAACCTGGTCTTTATTGAATTCAACCGGCAGTCGGACGGGAAACTGGTGAACCTGCCCAAAAAACACATCGATACCGGCATGGGGCTCGAGCGGCTGACCATGGTGCTGCAGGGAAAGACATCCAACTACGAAACAGATGTATTCCAGGCCATCATCGGGAAGCTATCGGAAGAGGCAAAAGTGCCCTATGGAAAATCGGAAGATACGGATGTGGCCATGCGGGTTATATCCGACCACCTCAGGGCTGTGAGTTTCGCCATCGCCGACGGACAGCTACCCTCCAACACCGGCGCCGGTTATGTGATCAGGAGGATCCTGCGGAGAGCCTTACGTTACGGGTTTACCTTCCTGGGGCTTAACGAGCCATTCATGAACGGGCTGGTGGAAACCCTCGTGTCCAAAATGGGTAGCTCCTTCCCGGAACTGAAAAAGCAGCAGCAGCTTATCGAGAACGCCATAAGGGAAGAGGAAACTGCATTCCTGAAAACCCTGTCGCAGGGCATCAAGAAGTTCGAGGAATATACCAGGGTGCACAAGGGAGATAAGGTCATTGGCGGCGATTTCGCATTCGAGCTTTTCGATACCTACGGATTCCCGGTCGACCTTACCCGGCTTATGGCGGAAGAGAAGGGCTGGACCGTCGATATGGAAGGGTTTGCCAAAGGTCTGCAGGCCCAGAAAGAACGATCGAAAAAAGCAGCAAAGGTTGATGCCATGGACTGGCATGTATTGAAAGACAATGGAGAAGGCAGCGAGTTTGTGGGCTATGAAACCCTTGAGGCTGATGCGGAGATAGTCAAGTACAGGAAGGTCAGCACTAAGAAAGACATTTATTATGAGATCGTGCTCGACAAGACCCCGTTCTATGCTGAAGCAGGCGGACAGGTAGGCGACAAAGGATACCTGGAAAAGAACGGGGAAAAGATAGAGGTAGCGGATACCTACAAGGAGCATGAGCTATTCATCCACAAGACAGGAAAGATATTCGATGATATGTCGGGGAAGGTTAAGGCCATAGTGGACGGGAAGAAACGGCTTGCCACTGTCAACAATCACTCAGCCACCCACCTGATGCATGCAGCCCTGAGAAAAGTGCTTGGCGAACATGTGGAGCAGCGGGGGTCGTTGGTGGATGAGAACAGGCTGCGTTTCGACTTTTCACATTTCAAAGCAATGACCGTGGAAGAGATCAGGGAAGTGGAGCAGATCGTCAACAGCAAGATCAGGGAGAACATACCCATAGAGGAGGAGCGGAACGTGCCTTTCAGCAAGGCGGTCGATAAGGGTGCCATGGCCCTCTTCGGCGAGAAATACGGGGAAGAGGTGCGCGTGATTACTTTCGACAAAGACTATTCTGTAGAGCTTTGCGGGGGCACGCATGTACAGTCGACCGGCCAGATAGGCTTTTTCAGGATCATTTCAGAGGGGGCCATTGCCGCCGGCATCAGAAGGGTGGAGGCTGTTACAGGGAAAAAGGCCGAGCAATATGTTTACAATGAGGAAGACCTCATAAGGCGCCTGAAGGAATCGATGAAGAACACCAAAGATTTGGTAAAAGGCGTGAATAATTTAATTGAGGAGAACAAGGAGCTTCAGAAGAAACTGGATTCACTGGGCAGGGACATGGCAAAGCAGATGAAATCGGAGTTCCTGGATAACGCAGAGCAGATCGACGGCATAAAGCTGGTTACCGGCAAGATAGAAGGTGATGGCAAGGCGGCCAAAGACCTGGTGTTCTCTATGAAAGACGACGGCGACGACCTCTTCATCGTGATCGGGAACAGTACCGGCGGTAAAGCAGGGCTTACAGTTATGATCTCAGAGAAGCTGGTCAGGGATAAGGGGCTTCATGCAGGCAACATCATCCGTGAACTGGCAAAAGAGATAAAAGGCGGCGGCGGGGGCCAGCCCCATTTCGCCAGCGCCGGCGGCAAAGACCCTTCAGGCTTTGAGAATGCCTTTGAGAAGGTAAGGGAGTTATTGAAAAAGTAAATGAATCATTCCTCCTCACTGAGCAATTTATTGGTAAACTCCGAAAGGTCGTAATGATCGTTAAAGACCTGGTAAAGCTCATAAATGATGGGGAACGACTTAAGGCTGCATTTTTTCTCCAGCGCCTCACAGAAGATATTCACCGCTATTTTTCCTTCCAGGATAACCTTATCTGAAATATCTTTTACAAAAAAACCTTTACCGATGAGCAGTCCGAGGGTACGGTTGCGGCTCAGGTCGTTAAGGGCCGTAAGGCTGAAATCACCGTATCCGCAATAATTGAAAAGGGTGCGCTCTTTGCCGCCGAACTCCAGCATGATCTCGCGCATCTCGTTGAAAGCACGGGTAAGGACCATAAAGCGGAGGTTTGGTGAATTGAAGTGCGCATCCACGATTCCCAATACGATGGCGTAAATATTTTTCAGGATACTCAGAATTTCCGCACCGATCACATCTTCCGTAAAATCGAGGTGGATGCTTGTGCTTTCAAAGATATCGAGGAAGAAGGGGTAGAGTGATTTGTCTTCCGTTGCCAGTGTGAAGCCTGTGTGCTGGTCATGGATAATGTCCCTTGCAAAGGAGGGCCCTTTAAGTGAGCAGATGGGGTTTGGCAGTATCTCTTTGAGCGATTCGATGATGGTCCGTTTATTTTCACCGAACCCTTTGGCCAGGTTTACGACAATGGTTTTATCTTTTAGCAGCCCACTGTTTTCACGAAGATATCTCACCGTTTCAACGGATGGGATAGCCATAAAGATGATGTGGGCTTCTTTGAGGATCTCTTTATCGAGGGTTGCCTTGAGGCTGGGCCTGAGATCGATGCTGGGGAAATACTTCCGGTTCACCTGGTCGTTGTTGATGCTTTCAACTACTTCAGGCTGAATGGATAACAGCCTCACTTCCAGGTCCTCGTTAGCGGCAAGCACATTGCCCAGCGACGTGGCGATGGCGCCGGAACCTACAAATATTATGTTTCTGTAAGGGAAGAGCATTAATGAGAGCTTTGCGCGTCTAATTTAGGAAAAATTCAGCTTACATCCAGTCATCCTCTTCAAGCAACTCCTTCTGTGCCCTTTTTGCATCGTAAATACTGGCATTCAACTCGAAACCGATCAGGATCACCAGTGTGTTCAGGTTTGTCCAGATCAGGATCACCATCAACGTTCCCAGCGAGCCGTAAAGCTTGTTCTGCTGGCCGAAGTTGTCGATGAAATACGAAAAGATCTGAAGGGTGATAAGCGATAACAGTGCACCGATCACGGATCCGGGTGAGAAAAAGTGGATGGTGCCCCTTTTGGCAGGGGCAAGGTAATAGATTGATGAATAGGCAAGCAAAATCACTATTAGCAGTAAGATCACTTCCCCTGTCCTTACGAGGAAGATGCTGAAATCACTGCGTATTACCTCCTGCCCGACCAAAAATTCAATGAATACCCTGGTACCGATAAGAGTTCCTGAAGCGACAATGACCAGAATCGACAAGATCAGTACAAGAAGAAGTGAAACGAGCCTCCTGTAAAAAGAAGAACGTGTTTCGATGGTGTGGGAGGTCTGGTTGAAAGCATTCATGAGCGATACGATGCCGTTTGAGAAGAAATAGATGGACCCCAGGAAACCAAACGAAAGCAGACCCGTACGGTGGTTCAGGACTATGTCCTGGATGGTGCCCTTAATTGTTTCGTAGGCATTTTCGGGCATTATGCTGCTGAGCGACTGTATGATCAGATCCTGTATCCCATTTATAGGTATATAAGGAATAAGGGAGAAGAAGAAAAGCACGGCAGGGATGGCTGCAAGAATGAATGAATAAGAAACCGCTGCGGCCCTGATCGCAATGGAGCTTTTGCGAAGCCCCCTGATAAAGAACCGGATCACGTTGTATAGCGGGATGCCCCTGAAACCGGGCAAGATAAGTCTCTTGGAGAAGGCAACCAGCGGGTAAAGCAGTATGCGCAGAGCCCTTAAGAGAATTTCCTTGATCCGGTACAGTAATCCCATTGTAACTCCTTAATCGGCTTTGAGGCTCAGGTCGAGACTTTTGATATGGTGGGTGAGGGCGCCCACCGAGATGTAATCCACCCCCGTGTGGGCATATTCTCTTATATTCTCCAGGTTGATACCTCCGGAAGCTTCGGTTTCGTATCTTTTGTCGATCATCTGCAAAGCCGTTCGCAGGTCACCGGGAGTGAAATTATCAAGCATGATCCTGTTTACGCCGCCCGCTTCAAGCACCTGTTCCAGCTCATCAAAATTCCTCACTTCGATCTCGATCTTAAGGTCTTTTCCTTTTTTTTCCAGGTATTGATTGACAGCCTCGATGGCCTTGCCGATACCACCGGCAAAGTCAACATGGTTGTCCTTGATCATGATCATGTCGTACAGCCCCATTCGGTGGTTGTACCCTCCGCCGATCCTTACCGCCATCTTCTCGATCTCACGCATAAGGGGGGTGGTCTTGCGGGTGTCGAGGATCCTGGCGCCTGTACCGGATATTTCCGATACCATCATACGGGTGAAGGTGGCGATACCGCTCATGCGTTGGAGGAAATTCAGGGCCAGCCTCTCTGCTGTGAGGATGGAGCGCGACCTTCCTTCAACCTCAAAAACAATGTCGCCTTTCCTGATCTCGCTGCCCTCTTCGATAAGCAGCCTGAAGGATGTTTCAGGATCAATGGTCTTGAAGACTTTTTCGGCGATCTTCGTTCCGGCAAGCACCCCTCCTTCCTTGGCCACCAGTTTTGCTTTCCCCCTGGCGTTCGGTGGGACCGTGGCGAGCGATGTGTGGTCGCCGTCGCCTGTGTCTTCGGCAATGGCCTTCTTTACGATCTCGTCTAACGTCATTTTGATTTCTTTTCCTCGAATTTCAACTTGTGGATAAGAAAGTCTTCGTTTGATTTCCGCAGCATGATAAGCAGCATGTATTTCTTCTCCCCGCTGATGTATTCCCCGATGAAGAACTTGTTGCTTTCGCTGGTGCTGCCCGACTCTTCAATGATAAAGGAGTTGGGCGGGTGCTTTTCAAAGAAATTTCTCATCACCATTTCTGCCTGTGTTTTACCGTAGTCCTTGTCGGCATAGGGCAATCCAATATCGACCGATTCACCGAAATGTTTGGCCAGGTTCTCCGAATCCCCTTCGCTGATGCATTTTTCGAGTGTCGCCTGCAGATCCTGGGCCCCCAGGTCAGAAAAAGCAGTCATAGCAATAAATACAGGCAAAAAGAAAACAAATACCGCTTGCAGGGTGCGATTTTTCATTTTTAAAGCTTTATATATCAGGCAGAACCTGAATTAATTGGTTACAAAATTATTAAAATACAACCTTAATTATAAGCAAATTAAGTGCCAAAATGGCTTTTGGCTGTTGGCTGTTAGCTGATGGCTGTTGGCTGATGGCTGTTAGCTGTTAGATTATTGTCACTATTGCCTTGCC
>CAZXWD010000123.1:0-8356 GCA_964644135.1 uncultured Bacteroidales bacterium
GTAAATAATAAATAGTAAATATTAAGAAAGAGTAAAAATGAAAAAAATAATATTTGTGTTTTTGGCCCTGATGGTCGTTTCAGTGGCAGTAACATCATGTAAAAAAGAAGAACAGGCAAAGCCTGAGATCAGGAATTTTGAACTTGGATACGATGGAGATAAAACGGCAATTGCCGGGGAAGAGCTCCATATGGATGCCGAAGTTGTTGCAGAAGGCACCATAAGCACGATCCGGGTTTACATACACCCTGAGGGTGATCATCAACTGAAAGATGGAGATGAGTGGGAGGTGGATACCACATACACTAAATTCTCAGGACTAAAGAACACAAGCTTTCATGAGCATATCGATGTTCCTGCCGAAGCCGATACAGGTCACTATCATTTCCACTTCAGTGTTGTGGATATGGAAGGTTACGAGTCTGAATATGAAGATGAACTTGAAGTGATCCTGCAATAAAAAAACATCATGAAACATATAAAAACACTGCCGGTGTTCCTTTCAATCCTGCTTTTTCTTGCTGCTTGCAGTAAAGATGAAACTGATAAGGAATATCCGGCAATTGACATAACATTCGAAGAGGCATTCCCTAAAAACTGCGACACGGTCTATGCAGGGGAGACCTTTGATGTTGTTTTGAGGCTGACCGATAATATGGAACTGGGCTCCTATTCAGTGGATATCCATCACAACTTCGATCATCATTCACACACAACAGAGATAGAGCAATGTGACCTGGATCCTGAAAAAGATCCTGTAAATCCCTTTGTTTATATTGAAGGCAGGGACATGCCGGAGGGTTTGAAGGAGTTTACAACGAATCTACCCATCAGTATACCACCGGATATAGATAAAGGTGACTATCATTTCATGATAAGGGTAACCGACAAAGAGGGCTGGCAATCACTGAAGGGCTTCGGGATCAAGATACTTGAAAGGTAAAGCCGTAAGGTCCTGGTAGCAGGAAATAATCCGTTACCGGCTCAAAGTGATAGTTAACTGCTTAAAAGGGCACTTTTTAGTGCCCTTTAATTATTTTTTTTCGTATCTTTCCGTGTGAACCTCTGTAACCCTATTTATTGTTTACCAGGATAAAGAATAATTAAGCATGAGCATCCGGAAAGTAAATATCGAAAGCAAATTATCACAATTCCATGATCACTGGAACCCCAGGATTGTCGGGGAGCTGAACGGACAGTTCGTAAAGGTTGTCAAACTCAAAGGAACCTTTATCTGGCACAAACATGCCGGTGAGGATGAGCTGTTCTACATACTCAAGGGAGAGCTGAAAGTGGAGTTCAGGGACAAGACCATTTCAGTCCGTGAGAATGAATTTCTCATTGTGCCAAAAGGCATCGAGCACCGTTCACATGCAGATCACGAAGTATGGGCCATGATCTTCGAGCCGGCATCTACAATTAACACGGGTGACCAAAGGAGCAAGATGACCAGGGAGCACCTGGAAAAGATCTGACCTGAAAACAATGTCGGTTCAGCTTTATTAAACCTATCTTTGTTTTTATCCTAAGATCAAATCAAAATAGTTATTATGAAGATTTGCCGATGGTGCATATTACTTTCCGTCCTTATTCTTTTTTTCTCTGACACAGTTGCACAGGAAAGCTTGAAAGGCAACAAAATAATCCACTTTTCAATCGGGCCGAACCTGGCAAACTTCCTAAGTGCTGAAGCACCACACAAGCTATATACTTTCGGGCCTGATACGGCTTTTGCCGAACATGACCCTGTCTGGGACATTGACTACCAGACCAGCCTGTTTAGCGATATTTTATTAGGGATAGCAACAGGCTTTAGCTTTGAATATTTTTTCGGGAATAGTGTTTCAATTTCCGGGGGTATAAATTATGAAATGAAGGGGATCAATCTTAATTATACTGCCTTAGAGAATAACATGGAAAAAACGTTTGAATGCAAGATCAATAATAACTATGTCACCATACCCATTCTCATAAGAAGCTACCTGGGAGAGAAAAAAGAGTTTTTCATGATGGCCGGCTTTTATTCCGGATTCCTGGTCAGTTCAAAAATACACTACTACAAAGAAATATTTTACCCGGAAGATCAAAGCTCAATGAAATTATGGTCTGATGGCGAAGATGAAGACCTTGACTATACAAGCAATTTTGATTTTGGAGTTACACTGGGCGGCGGATTCCTGAAAGACCTTTCGGAAAAATTCACGTTACGGACAGAATTGCTGCTCAACTTCGGAATGATAAAGCTCGATGCAAAATATGATAACGACTATGGAGAATTAGTTGTGCCCGGCGGATCACAACTAATGAAAAAAATGGTCAGGTCGAAAAACTATTTTGGCCTCAATTCCAACTCAAGAAATATCAGCCTCGCTTTGAATGTGGGAATAGGCTACCGGATTGGTAATAATTAACTCAAAACCGCGAACAGTAAATTCCAATCCCCGTATAATCCCATAATTAACTTTTTCTTTTAGTAACTTCGCGTTTGATTTTGAAAATCACAGCATTGCCTGTACACTTTGAAAAGGATCATCGCCATATCGCTCCTGTTTTCTCTGCTTGCCCCCGTTGCAGGCCTGTATGTGTGGCTTCAGTACGAAAAAAAACAGGTGAAAGAAGAGGTTAAGCATGCCATTCTGAATGGGCTTGAAAGGGATCAACTCGTATGCCTGACCTTTCCTGTTGATGAGCTTGAAGCATTCATAGAATGGGAAAACGAATATGAATTTGAGTTCAGGGAGGAGATGTACGATGTGGTTGAAACCGAATCATCTGAGGGTTTCATCAGTTTCTGGTGCTGGCACGACAGCAAGGAGACCAGGCTGAACGACCGGATAGACGATCTTCTTGCGGGCGGGTTGAATAATGATCCTGTTAACCAGGACAAACACATTAAGCTTCTCCAATTCTTTAAGACATTGTATCCCACAATTACCGGGCAGATTGAGCCCACTCACCCAATATTTTCAAGTATAGGAACGGACCTGATCAGAAAATACTGGAAATCTCCTTTCATTTCTCCACCTGTACCCCCTCCCGAAATAGTTTGAGATAAATACGTGCAGTTTTAAGTTGCAATTGGATGATCTTCATGGATCATTGATTTTTTTCGAACTATTAAAAAGACGATAGATGAGAAAACTAATTCTATTGTTGATTGCGCTGGTTATGAATGCCGGTGCAATCGCACAGATAATTACTATTAAGGACAGCGAAACTGGCCTTCCGCTTGACCTTGTGACCATCGCAAGCGAAGATCCCAGGGCATTTGCGGTTACCAATCCACAGGGCCAGGCCAGAATTAATACCTTTGAAGGGGCGGATAAGATAGAGATCAGGCTCATGGGTTATAAAACGACTGAGCTGAGCTATTCCCGTATTGAGAGCTCAGGCTTTGTGATCGAACTTATGCCCTCACAAATATCCCTGAACCAGGTTGTGATCTCCGCAACCCGCTGGAGCCAACCCAGGAGGGACATTCCTGCCAAAATAACAAGTATTACCCCAAAGGATGGCATGCTCCAGAACCCTCAGACGGCAGCCGACCTGCTTGGTTCTTCCGGTGAGGTTTTTATCCAGAAAAGCCAACAAGGCGGGGGTAGCCCTATGATAAGAGGGTTCTCGACAAACAGGCTGCTTTATACCGTGGATGGGGTTCGTATGAACACAGCCATTTTCCGCAGTGGCAACCTGCAGAACATTATCTCGCTCGACCCCTTTGCCATTGAAAACACCGAGGTTTTCTTCGGTCCGGGCTCAGTAATTTATGGCAGTGATGCCATTGGGGCTGTTATGAGCTTCCATACTCTTACACCCCGTTTTTCACTCACAGACAAACCGATGGTCACGGGCAGGGCTGAAGCAAGGCATTCCACGGCAAACAATGAGTTCACCGGGCATTTCAATATCAATGTAGGCTGGAAGAAATGGGCAACAATTACCAGCTTTTCTGCCAACGACTACGGCGACCTGCTTATGGGCAGGAACGGCCCCGATGAATACCTGCGCGATTTTTATGTTAAAAGGATAGACGGAACAGACGTTGTGGTTGCAAATGAAAACCCGCGTCTGCAGGTACCATCAGGTTACTCCCAGATGAACCTCATGCAGAAGGTCAGGTATATGCCCGTTGAAAACTGGGATATCCAGTATGGCTTCCACTATTCCACAACGACTGATTATGACCGTTACGACAGGCTGATAAGGACCCGCAACGGGCTTCCCCGTAGCGCTGAATGGAAATACGGTCCGCAGGTGTGGATGATGAACAATCTCAGTGTTACCCACAGCAAAGAAAACGGGATCTTCGAACAGATGACCATCCGCCTTGCACACCAGTTCTTCGAGGAAAGCAGGATCGACAGGGACTTTAATGATATCACAAGGTTCAGGAGAGTGGAAAAAGTGAATGCTTTTTCGGCCAACGTCGACTTCCTAAAAAAGATCAGAGGAAAAACAACACTTTTCTATGGTGTTGAAGCTGTTATGAACGATGTTAACTCAGAAGGGACCGACGAAGATATCACAACCGTCCGGATAACTCCCGGTCCATCAAGGTATCCACAGTCGACCTGGTCGTCGTATGCAGCCTATTTTACATTTCAACACCAGCTTACAGAAAAGCTGATGTTACAGGCCGGGGCCAGGTATAATCAGTACATGCTGGAAGCAGACTTCACGGCAAACCTCGATTTTTATCCGCTGCCATTCAATACAGCGGAAATAAACAACGGGGCCTTGACGGGAAGCATAGGTGCCGTCTATTCACCGTCAGAAAAACTCACCCTGAGCCTCAATGCATCCACCGGTTTCCGCTCGCCAAACGTAGACGACATAGGAAAAATATTCGATTCGGAGCCGGGATCGGTGGTAGTGCCAAATCCGGATTTAAAGGCCGAATATGCTTACAATCTTGAAGCCGGCCTTGCAAAAGTATTCGGTGAGGCCGTCAAGATCGACTTCAACGCTTTCTATACACTCCTCAACAATGCCATGGTACGTCGTGATTATACATTGAACGGGCAGGACAGCATAATGTACGACGGCGAAATGAGCAAGGTACAGGCTGTTCAGAACGCCTCACAAGCTGCTGTTTACGGATTCGAAGCGGGTATTGAAATTAAGCTGCCAGGCGGGGTGGCCTTATCGTCGAGGTATAATTACCAGGTTGGCGAAGAAGAGCTGGAAGACGGGACCACCAGCCCTACCCGGCATGCAGCGCCCGGGTTCGGGGTTACCAGACTGACCTATCTTTTCAATAAGCTGAATATGCAGTTTTATGCAATTTACAGCGGAGGAAAGGATTTTGATGAAATGCCGGAAGAGGAAAAGGGTAAAGATTATCTTTATGCAACGGATGAAAACGGCAATCCCTACTCTCCATCGTGGTATACCCTGAACTTTAAGGCCATGTACCAGTTGACAGATGTATTTTCAGTAAGCGCAGGGGTTGAAAACCTGACCGATCAGCGCTACAGGCCATACAGTTCCGGCATTACAGCTCCGGGAAGGAACTTTATCCTTTCAGTACGTGCAACTTTTTAGGAGGGTTATTGTTAAAATAGATGTAATTTAGAATCAAAAGTATTAGTACCCACCCCCTCAATCCCCCTCCCTGCTGGCAGGGAGGGGGAGGCCGAAGGCGGGGGAGGGTAAGGCAATTATAATTTCGCAAAATATTTTCATCACATAAAAAAATTGAGTAATGTCAACAAGCAATTCAAAAGCAAAATGGAACGGGACCCTCAAGGAGGGCAAAGGAATTATGAACTTCACAGGGTATGAAGGCCCTTTTACATTCGCCTCAAGGTTTGCGGACGGAAAGGAGACCAACCCCGAAGAACTGCTCGGGGCAGCTCATGCAGGCTGTTTCTCACAGTTCCTTTCGGCGCTTATCAGCGGTGAAGACCTGGTACCCGAAATAGAAACAAAAGCAAAGGTACATCTTGGGAATGATGATACCGGACCACTGATCACTTTGATCGAGCTGTCGACAGAAGTGAAATGTGACGGCTTGTCGCAGGAAAAATTTGACGAGCTTGCAGCCAGGGCAAAAGAAAACTGCCCGGTTTCAAGACTGTTTAAACCGACTGATGTCAAGCTGGAAGCAAAACTTATCCAGTAAAACAATAGCTTTGTCTATTTATTACAAGACCATAAGGGGGAGTTATCCCCCTTTTCTGTTCTAAAACTTTTGTACTGGCTTTATCAAATTTGTATATTTAATGAAACAACCACTTATATTTCCCAAAAAGGGTGAAGATGACCCGGAATTGCAGAAATTGATAGAATTCTATGATGAAACCCTGGGATTTTGTCCGAACAGTATCAAAACAATGCATCACCGGCCGGGTATTGCATATGCATTCATTGAAATGAACAAAGCGGTTATGGAAAACCACGGCAGGGTCACAAGCGCTCTTAAAAGGCTGATCGCATATATCAGCAGCAACACAGCCGGGTGCAGGTATTGCCAGGCACATGCCATACGGGCTGCCGAGAGATATGGGGCTTCTGAAGTAAAGTTGGAGAATATCTGGGAATACAAGGATCATCCGGCTTTTTCCGATGCAGAAAGGGCTGCACTGGATTTTGCCTTCAAAGCCTCAACAGTCCCCAACTCCGTGGATGACGAAGTTGCTGAAAATCTCAGGAAACACTGGGATGAAGGTGAAATAACAGAGATAACAGGGGTTGTGGCCCTTTTTGGTTACCTCAACAGGTGGAATGATTCAATGGGCACCGAAATGGAAAGCGGCGCAGTTGAATCAGGTGAGAAGTTTCTGAAAAAAAGAGGCTGGTCCCCAGGCAAACATAAGTACTAAATCCTCAGTTTATCATGTTTGTGTTATGATAGGATCCCCTTCTTTTATATAAATTCAGAATTATCGAATTAATATTTACAAAAAAGAACAACCTGACAAACTTTCGGTCTTCCTGTACAATTGTTCAACATTTTTGATAAAATGTTAAATAAAGACGGCCGAATTAACGATTTTTTTAATTGAAAATATCAAAAATTTCAACAATCTTATCTCCCTGACTTTATGTAATTTATATAATAATTTAATTATATGAAAACAATAATTTGCAATTCTGATTTGTAATTATCTGTTTTTGAGGTATCTTTGTGTATGTTTCATTTTTTGCTAACCTAAAATTCATTTAATGAAAAAACTAAATTTACCTGAAGGAGATCTTTTGAAGATGAGGAAATTTTATGAGGATGAACTTCATAAAACCCTCGACAGACTGGAGCATATCAATGCTATTTTGAAGCAACTCGGAGGACCTGAGAATAAAATAGAAATCCTTGTTGAAACCAGCCGCAAAACTTCTCCAACCACAACCTCAAAAGCTGGAGGGACTACTTCGGCCAAAAGAGGCAGGCCAGGCAGGAAAAAGAAAAGGGAACTAAGGTCAGCGTGGGCCAAGCTCATACTTGAGCAACTGGAAAAGATCAACAGACCGCTTACCTATAATGAGCTGACCAATGAAGTGATGGCGGCTGCCAATATTCCCGAGAACAAAAAAGACAGCACCAAAGCAGCCATTGTTAATGTTGCCTTCCGTTTAAAGAACCGCGACAAGCTCATCAACACCTTCTCTGCCGGACGTAAGGAGAAATACGTAGCCAAAACCGAATGGTTTGATGAAAACGGGATTATCAGGAAAGAATTCAAACCTAAGGTCACCAAGCCCAAATCGGCCAGGAAGAAACCGGGACCAAAAAAGAAACCGGGGCCAAAGAAGGGCTCAAAGAGGCGTTCAACTAAAAAACCTGTTGCCGGCACAAAGGAAACAAAGCCTGCTCCACTGAATAAGTCAAAGGAAGAGAATAAGTAACACCGCTTATTTACATATATTTTCAGAGATCATCCCCGCGCTTATGCGGGGATTTTTTTTACATGCAGGCCTTTTTTGTTGTTAAATTATTAACAATTTAATCCATATATTTGGATTTTGGAAAGCGTGAAATTAATTTTGCCAGGTTATTATAACAATTCATCAAAGCTTGCATGAAACATTTACCTCATAAGACCATTGAAAGATTAAGCCAGTACAGGCGGGCGTTGCTTCTTGTCCACGCAAAAGGCAAAACCCATATATTCTCTCACGAAATTGCAAAGATCATTCACATCACTGCAGTCCAGGTAAGAAGGGACATAATGCTGATAGGCTATACCGGCACCCTCAGGAAGGGCTATAACGTAAAGGAACTGATCGATCTCATTGGGTCCATCATCGATAGTGAGAAAGGGTTGAAAGTATGTGTTGTGGGTGTGGGCAACCTTGGCCGCGCCATAATAAAATACTTCAGCGGTAAGCGCACAAAGCTCCAGATAGCCGCTGTTTT
>CAZXWD010000124.1:0-8279 GCA_964644135.1 uncultured Bacteroidales bacterium
AGTCGTAATCGATCAGTGTATCGGCAAGGTATTCGGGTATACATCCTCCGGAAGGTCCTCCCATCTGGACGGCCTTGAATTTCTTGTCGTTCTGGATACCTCCTCCCAGCTTGAAGATGACATCACGGATCGAAAGGCCCATCGGCACTTCCACGAGGCCTGACCTCTTGATCTTACCGGCCAGGGCGAACACTTTGGTGCCTTTGCTTTTTTCGGTTCCATATTTGGCATATTCACGGGCACTGTTCAGTATGATCCAGGGCACGTTGGCAAAAGTCTCTACGTTGTTGATGTTCGTAGGTTTTTTCCAGAGCCCTGATGCAGCAGGGAACGGAGGTCTTTTCCTGGGCATACCCCTTTCCCCTTCAACTGAGGCGATAAGAGCAGTTTCTTCACCACAGACAAAGGCGCCTGCCCCTTCTTTGATATAAACATCAAAATTGAAACCATTGATTCCCAGGATGTTTTCACCAAGATATCCTTTCTCACGGGCCTGGTCCAGGGCGATATTTAGCCGTTTGATAGCAAGCGGATATTCTGCCCTGCAGTAGATCACCCCTCCTGTTGCCTCGATGGCATATGCTCCAATGATCATCCCTTCGATGACTGAATGGGGGTCTCCTTCGAGCACTGAACGATCCATAAAGGCCCCGGGGTCGCCCTCATCGGCATTGCAAATGATGTACTTTTCGTCGGCCTTATTATCGTTGGCAAACTTCCATTTGAGCCCGGTGGGAAAGCCACCGCCTCCTCTTCCCCTCAGGCCTGAATCGAGCATTGTCTGTATTACATCGAGACGGGATACTCTTTCACCGGCAATTTTTTTAAGGGCACGGTAACCGTTCCTGGCTTCATATTCTTCAATGTTCTCAGGATCGATATAACCGCAATTCCTGAGAGTTATCTTAACCTGCGTGTCGATGAAACTGTTATCTGCCGTTTCGAAGAGATCGGTCTGTACAACGTAATCCTTAAGGGGGATATGTTGACTGATATGTTTGTCGAGGATCTCGATTGCCCTTTCCTCATCCACATCTCCGTAAAGGTATGTGCCTGAATCATCCTGGATCTCTACAAGGGGTTCCCGGTAGCACATCCCGATGCAGCTCGTCTTTTTTAGTTCAAATTCGAGGTTTTCTGCGGTCTGCAGGGCTTCTATCTTATCATAGACCTTTTTGGCTCCGGCGGCTATTCCGCAACTTCCAAGGCCAACTATAACTTTCGTCTTTTCCATTTTGATAAATTAGTAATGAAGGTCTATTCCCCTTTATTCAGTTCATTGATCCTGATATTCTTAATGATCCTGACTGCCTGGCTGCCGGATAGTTTTCCATAGGTTTCATCCCCTATCATCATTACCGGGGCCAGGGAGCAACATCCCAGGCAGGCAACTGATTCGAGGGTAAACATACCGTCTTCGGTAGTTCCACCATCCTCAACCTTCAGCGCTTCCTTCAGGGCATCTGTCACTGAATTGGCATTCTGGACATGACAGGCTGTGCCATGGCAAACCTTTACAATATATTTTCCTACCGGTTCAAGCCTGAACTGTGCGTAAAATGTGGCAACTCCGTACATATCGCTAAGTTCCAGGCCTGCTTCCCGTGAGATTTTCTCAAAGGCTGCCCTGGGGATATATCCGTACACATCCTGGGTCCCCTGTAAAAGGGGGATCATGTTGCCTTTTTTGTCTTTGTATTTTTCGATCAGAGGATCGATCATACTAAGGTCGACCTCTTCTGTTTTTTTCTTTTCCTGTACTACCAGAATCCTTTCTATCCGCATCTTTTCTGAGTTTAAAGAGAGTATAAAATTATAATTACTTTTTCAGACTGAAGGTGCTGAAAATCAATTTAAAAGGCGTCTAAATACGGTTATAACACACTGATCATATGCATATTACAAGGATATATTTTCTTTATATATTTCATCATTCTCAATATATAAACGACAATGTTGTGAAAAAATTAACAGAAAGACAGATTTTGGAACGTAAAAGGGGTGACATCCAGGATGTCATCCTTATCTTATCTTGAAATTATTACTTTCTGTATAAGTTCATACTCGCTGCCTTTGATGCTAATCAGATACAGGCCTGCCTCTAATCTTGAAACATCTACCCATGCTCTTTCCGAAGTGAGAATCTGCCTTAGAACAACCTTCCCATCATGTGCAAGTATTTTCATTTCTAATGGAAAGTCAGTGTTTTCAATATCAAGGTTTATCCTATTACACGCAGGATTAGGATAAATGAAAATGCCTTTTTCTGATCTATCGGGGAAATCATCCATACCTACAGACGGATCATATTCATGGCATCCCATATCGGGTGCAAACCCAATGTATTCATCAGGTCCTAAATTAATAAGGGTATCTCCATTGTACACAAAGAGTGCTGCTCCGGCATCAATGCACGGGGATGTTTCAAACAGCGAATAATCTCCGTTTCCCGGGTCTACAAATTGGGGGTAAGCTGTAATATTCCCTTCCATCCATTGTACTTCGTTAAAACCAGAATTATATATTCCTTGCTCACCTCCGGCAATATCAGAATAGAACAGGGTAATGGTATCATTAAAGCAAATATCATCAAAAAATATTTCCTGCGGTGTGTTATTATACGAAATAACGTTACCCACTTTTACACTGATATTATCATAATTGAAATACATTCCACCACCACCATTATTGGCGGAATTATAAGCGATAGTAGTATTCAGTATTGTTACTCCGGCACCTGCGCCAAAAGCCAAACCTCCCCCCCATTTATATGCATTATTTCCGGTAATTTCACAATTCGATATTATAATCCCTGAACTTTCATCAATATGAATCCCACCACCTTTACTATGTGCACCACCGGAGACCTCATTATTCTGAACCCGAACGTTCTCTAAACGAGCTGTAGAATTAATACGGATATTTATACCACCACCAAAATCATAAGCACTGTTATTCCTAATTTCGGAGTTCCTTAAAACTATATCAGAAGCGCCTGCATAAATCCCGCCTCCGCCACACCACATGACATTGGTTGTACTGTTGTTTATAACCAGAATATCTTCAAAAATGACTTTTGAATAATAAGACTTGATTCCGCCGGCGATCTGGCTCAAACCATTAGTAATGATCAATCCCTTCATAACCACCTCTGAATCCACATCCTTTATCAATAAAGGAAGGCCAGACTGCATACCGTCGATAATTGTCCGGTCCCTGATTGATTTATCATCTAACATTTCATAATATGAAGTCAGGGTAATTCCCTTGTTGTCAATGGTTACATTTTCATAATACCTTCCTGGTTGTAACATCACCGTATCGCCTTCCTGAGCTGCTTCCACAGCTGACTGCACTGTAGGATATTCATCAGGCACAATAAGTACATCTGCTTTTGCAGATGTCAGAATTAGAATCGTAAAAAGAATTACGGATAACTTTTTTAAAATAAGATTGTAAGGGACAAGCTCAGATTTCATAAGACCTTATTATGGCTAACTTATATCAAGACAATAAATACATCATTCCCGTTGCTACGGATCTACTGTTTAGAATGTTTCTGAATAATCCTGAGATCATATATCAGGGCCTCTTACAAACTTCTGCCTGTGCCAGTAGGTCAGTGTCCTCCATAGCCACTCGAGCGGACCGTACCTGTAATACTTCAGCCAGACGGGTGAGATTATCAGTATTATTATCCATATGCCAATTACAAAGAGAGCCTGCCCGCCCCTCTCAACATGGCCATACAATCCTAAACCATGGCCGTAGAAGATCAACGTGGCGAGTATCGACATCAGGATATAATTGGTGAAAGCCATCTTTCCAACTGCCGATAAGACCCTTTTTACCGCCTCAAGGATATTCGATTTACAGATAAGCATGATCAGACCTATATATCCAAGGGCTACTGCAAGGCTTCCTATGTAGTTGTACTGGCTGCCGGTGAACATTGAATAATCCATTTTCCACCCTGCCTCAAAGTTCTTCCAGATACCTATGGAAACTATTGACCACCCCACTAATAATCCGATCAAAATCATCCTGGTATAAAAAGCCTTCGACCTTTTGGCAGAGAGAACCCCCCACTTGTAAAGTGCCATGCCCAGCAGCATCATTGCCATGACCCTCCAGAAAGAATAGATCGCAAAAAAGAAGGTCTGCATAAAGATTGCGCCCGGTATTCTTTGTTCCATCTGTTCCAGCCAGCTTCCCCTCACACTCGCAAGCTCGTTCCTGATGCTTTCCATAGCTGGCATCCAGCTTTGCATGTTCTGATTGTAGGCCTCCGGAGGCCAGTATTGTATGGTGTAACCCATGAAAAGGTAAAGCACGAAAGGCACCATGAAGAAAACAGACCCGATGATCACCAGCTTAATTGGTTTCAATTTCCTGAACAGGTATGCAAGAAAAGAACACAGTGCGTACTGGGTAAGGATATCCCCGTACCATATCAGGTAGGCATGGGCAAGCCCGAATAGGAGCAGCCACATATTCCTTCGGTAATGCAGCGGACCGGCCTTCCTTCCCTTTTCAACGGCACGGCTTGAGAAAATAATTATACCTGCACCGAAAAGCATCGAAAAAATACTCATGAACTTTTCGCTTGCAAGCAGATGACTCAGTATCCACACCCATTTATTGATGCCGGTCAGGTCACCATAGGCGGTGGGATTTATATATGCAGCGTTGATCATTGAAAAGCTCTGGATATTCATTATCAGTATACCCAGCACTGCAAAACCTCTTAAAACATCGATAGAAATGATCCTTTCCGACGGAGCGGTAGAATCAAGCAGGGGCATTGATTGGTTCATCGCTTTAAAATATGAGGGATAAAAAAGAAAATTATGCTTTTACTGTCTTTTTCTTTTTCTTTGGCTTGGGCTTCATAAGTTTATCATGCATTGCCCTTGCCGCAATCCTGCCGGCTCCCATTGCCTCGATCACCGTTGCTGACCCTGTAACAATATCACCCCCTGCATATACGAAATCCTTTGATGTTTCCATTGTTTCCGGGTTGACTTCGATGTATCCCCATTTATTCCTTTTAAGGTCTGGAGTTGACTGGAACAGGATAGGGTTGGGTCCTGTACCTATGGCCACTATTACCGTGTCGCATTCGAGGGTGAAATTGGATCCTTCTATTGGGACCGGTCTTCTGCGGCCCGAAGGGTCAGGATCGCCAAGCTTCATCCGTATGCATTCCATAGCCTTGATTGTGTTCAGGTCGGTTCCTATATACCTTACCGGGCTGGTAAGAAGCTTGAATTTGATCCCTTCTTCTTCTGCATGATGCACCTCTTCGGCCCTGGCAGGAAGTTCATGCCTGGACCTGCGATAGACTATGGTCACATCCGAGGAGCCTGTCCTGATGGCTGTTCTGGCGCAGTCCATGGCTACGTTCCCTCCACCGATTACCACTACATTATTGCCTTTCGGCATTGGTGTATCGTACTCCGGGAATTTATATGCCTTCATCAGGTTCATCCGTGTGAGGTACTCGTTGGCCGAAAAGATATTGCCCAGGCTTTCACCTTCGAGCCCCATAAAGGTTGGGAGGCCTGCACCAACACCGATAAAGACCGCGTTAAAACTTTCGAGCAGTTCATCAAGTGTATAGATATTTCCTATTACATGGTTCAGTTCGAACCTGACCCCAAGCTGTTTCAGGTAATCGATCTCAGATTGCACAATGGTTTTTGGCAACCTGAACTCCGGAATGCCGTAGGTCAGCACTCCGCCGGTTTCATGAAGCGCCTCGAATACTGTAACACTGTGCCCGTATTGCCGCATATCGGATGCAAGAGTGAGCCCGCCGGGCCCTGATCCGATGACAGCGATTTTCTTTCCGGTATTTTCTTTGACAATCGGGATCCTAATAAGATCCATCTTTCTTTCGTAATCGGCCACAAATCGTTCCAGCCTGCCTATTGCCACCGGTTCATCCTTTTTACCCAGCACACATTTTTCTTCACACTGGCTTTCCTGGGGGCAAACTCTTCCACAAATTGCTGGAAATACGTTTTTCTCCTTTATTTTCTTGGCAGCTTCATCAAATTTCTCCTCTGCAATGAGTGAAATAAAAGATTTGATATCAACATTGACAGGACAGCCATCTATACAAGTCGGGTTCTTACATTGCAGACACCTTCCAGCCTCCAATAAAGCAAGCTCCGTAGTATAACCATATGGCACCTCCTGGAAATTATGCACCCTGAGTGTCTGGTCCTGTTCGGGCATACTCTGGCGCGGGATCTTGAGCTTTATGTGCCTTTCGTCCCTTTTTGTCAACCCGTGCCATTCACAACCATGTTTTGTGCAGATGAAGAACGGTATAAGTCGCGACAGAGCAGAAATGGTAACCTCGGCTACCTCAGAACCGCATTCACCACACTTCATATCATGATTGATCAGGCTGTTGTTGCAGTGCGGGCAGATAAGGTCATCGATGACATCCCCTTCCTCAATCGGCAAAGAGGTTTCAACATCAAACACATCGAGATAGGGACTGAGATTCAGGTCCATCTCGTTACCCTGGTATATTGCCTTGAATTCAAGTTGTTTAACTTCTTTCTTTTCAACATTGAAACTGTTACGGCAATGAGGGCAGTAAGTGTTAAGGTAGGTCTTGAACTTTAAATATCTAACATCCTGATCGAGCATGACAGATTATTTGATTGAAAATAACAGAGAATCTTTTTCGTCTTTGAGATATAATGAATTCCGGTGGATGAGCTCATCGAAATCAACTTTAAAGCCATCGAAATCAGGGCCATCCACGCAGCAGAACATGGTTTCATCCGAAACTTTTACCCTGCAGCCTCCGCACATTCCGGTACCATCTATCATTATGGGGTTCAGACTAACCATAGTGGGGATATCGTATTGCTTCGTGAGCTTGACCACATTTTTCATCATGATGATGGGGCCTATAGCATATACCAGTTTGATGTCATAACGCTCTTCAAGGTATTTCTTGAGCGGATCGGTTACAAACCCCCTTACTCCATAACTTCCGTCGTCAGTGGTCACGATTATTTCATCACTTATCTGGGTCATTTCATTTTCAAGGATGATCATTTCCTTGTCCCTGGCACCCATTATGCTGATGACATAATTACCTGCTTCCTTGAAGGCTTTTGCAACATGATGCAGGATAGCTACACCCGTACCTCCTCCTACCATTATAACGGTCCCTACTTTCTCAACATGTGCCGGTCTTCCCAGGGGCCCGACGACATCCTTTATCATATCTCCCTCTTTGAGTGACCGCATAAGCGCCGTTGTTTTACCAACAACCTGGAATATCAGGGTTATTGTCCCTGAAAATTCATTTTTATCGGCAATTGTAAGAGGAATGCGCTCACCGGTATCATTTACCCTGACAATCACAAATTGTCCGGCCTTGGCTTTTGCAGCAATTTTCGGGGCATCAATATCGAACCTGACAATGGTTCCCCTTGCCATTTCCTGTCGTCGAACTATCTGGAACATAGTCTATTGATTTAAATCATCCTGCCAATCGACAGAATGACGTTATTACCATTCCATACTGTCTTCCAGCCTGATGTCATAAAGATCTTTTTCACTCAGGCCGTGCCATTTACACCCTTTCTTTGTGCAGAGATAAAAATCTATCAGCTTTGTGCGTGCACTTACTTTAATTTTTGCAATAGGGGATTCACATTTCTGACATTTCTTATCCTCCTCAATAAGTGAAGCATTGCAATGCGGGCATTTCAAGTCATTGACTACCTTTTCCTCAGGAAGATAGATTGTCGATTTTGAAGAAAAAACATTCAGGTATGGGCTAAGCATCAGGATACCCTCTTCACCATTGATGATCTTCAGTTTTAACATTTCATCTTCTATAAGGCTTTTCTGGCAATAGGGGCAGTATGCCTGGAGAAAAGTGCCTGTCTCTATTATCTCCTCTGCTTCATTTCTAGGTTTTTCTTTCTCTGCAGGACCGGGTTCAGTCCTTTTCATCCCCTTGCCGGCATAACCATACTCCTGGTACAATCTCTTAAGGGCAACTGAAAGATCATCAAATTCCACAAAATGGTTTTTGCAGCCGCTTCTGGAGCAAATGCTCACTTTTCCCCCCATATCCAGGTAGAAAGGCACCATCGGGGCATCACAGGTGAGGCATTTCGAATCTGATTCAAATTTCTCACTGCAATGCGGACATGAAAATGTTGCAATTGTGTCCTTTGGCAGTTCAATATCCGACTTGTAATTGTAACTGCCGTAAATAGAGCTTAGATAGATCACCC
>CAZXWD010000125.1:0-8045 GCA_964644135.1 uncultured Bacteroidales bacterium
AGTTCAAAATGGAATTAAATGTATCTGATTTTGATCCCGGTACTTATATCCTGAGGTTGGTCTCGGGCGGCCAGGTTGTTACAAAGAAGATGATAAAGAGATAACCATGAAATAATTAACCAGTTATCTGTTAGATCCCGCAAGGTAATTTATCCCTTGCGGGATTTTTTTGTTTACGTTCACACTGAATTCCTCAACGCTTATTAATAATTCCTTTACGTTAGTTAATCTTAACGATTAAAGGCTTAAATCAGACGTATCTTTATTTTGCCAAATAAAGAGAATCAGGGTGCAATAGCCCCCTGTCCATAGAGGAGCCAACCCGGAGTTTGTCCGGTTATTAACCAATTAATTTAACCATGATCAGAACTGTTCTGATAGATGAGGATAAAGATGCCAGGGAAACTTGCCAGGAAATGATAGCGAGGGCCTGTCCTGAGATCTTTATCCTTTCTTCTTTAGGCAATCCGGAAATTGCCATTGAGATCATCCACGAACAGGATCCGGAATTGGTAATATCTGAAGCTGCTTTCTCCACCGGTACCGTCTACGATCTTTTCAGTGAAATTAAAAACGAGCATTTCCGCTTGCTTATAATATCTGTTTCTGAAAACAATGCAATTGATGCTGTCAAATTGAATGCCATAGATTACCTGCTGAAGCCTCTGGAAGAAGAAAGATTGAAAAAAGCACTGGATAAAGCAAAACGGCTGCTGGAACAAGACAGGGTTTTAGAGTCGTGGCTTATGTCAAAGAGTTTTTTCAGGGAGGAACAAACCGGTAAAAAACTGGCACTGAAAACAGATGAAAATATTTTTGTTATTCATATATCTCAGATCGTCTATTTAAAAGCAACTAAAAGAGCGGTTGAATTCGTTCTGGAAGATCGCGAAAAAGTGATTGTACCGGAAGCTTTTCAAAAATACCAGCAATTACTGATTGATTCGGGATTTATGAAAATTGGCATGGATTACCTTGTGAATTGTAATAAGGCAGAAAGATTCGATAAAAGTGACGGTGGCTACCTGGTTCTTAAAGGTTCTTACAGGATCCCTGTCAATACCAGGGTCAAAAACCAGTTGCTGGCTACTTTCAGGAGGATTTCCTGAAAGGTTAATATAAATACAAAGGCTTGGAATACAAGCTTTTAAATTAGAAAAATGACAATGGAAAGGCAGTTGCAATACATAGCTTTTGAGGACCAAAATATTATTGGAGCTACGCAACTTGCCTTTCCAATGATCTAAAACCGGGGATCCGGTCTTACCGGGTAATGCAACCTGCCTGTTTCCTCTGATTTTAGATTATTAACCAAAATTAAGGAGGAATTAAAATGAAAAAATTAATTATTGCCTTATGTTGCCTGGCAATCACAGGTAACATATGTGGTGAAACGATCCTTCCCGGGGGGTATATTACAGGAAATCTCTCCCAGGTAGGTTCGCCGTACCTTGTTTACGGAGATCTCACAGTCCAGTGCCAGAAAACTCTGTATATTGAAAATGGAGTGACCCTGATATTCAAAGGTGATTACTCATTAAATGTTTATGGGTGTTTGAAAGCAAATGGAACAGAAGACAGCCCAATACTTTTCACTCATGAAGAAGGACAGGGTTACTGGAAAGGCTTGAGAATATTCGGAGAGAGCTTTTGCCAGGATAATCTTGGTTCCTATTTACACCATGTGATCATTGAGTACGCCAATTCTTCTGGAGGAGAAGAGTTGTGGGAAAATTCAGGAGGCGGGCTCTTCATATCGGATGATGAAAATGTAGAGCTCAGGAACTGTATATTCAGGTACAACAGCGCTGTGGGAGGAGACCCCGGGGCATCCCTCGGAGGTGGCGCCCTTGCAATCGAGAACTGCAGCCCTTCAATAAAAGACTGTCAGTTCATTGAAAACGTTTGTAACAAGTTCGGCGGAGCCATATCATTGTCAGGAGCTTCTCCCTTGATAGATCGCACTGTGATCATGGATAATTCAGCGGGTATGCTCCTGGTTGGAGGTGGCGCAGGGATATTCATGCGAAACGGTAGCTTTCCAACTCTAACCAATACGACCTTGCTTAACAATCTAACCAACGGAAAAGGAGGTGGGGTTTACCTGTCAGAAGACTCGGACCCTGTCTTTATCAATTCGCTTATCTGGGGAAATGATGCGATGAGCGGGAAGCAGGTTTACCTCGACGGCAACTGCTGCGATCCTTGCTTTGAATATTCTGATGTAATGGAGAATGTAGCAGGTTTCGAGGGACCAGGCAGCGGGTTCTGTTATACAGGGTCTTACACAAACAATATTGATATTGAACCAATGTGCTTTCACTCTTCAGGGAGCCCTTACCCTTATGAGCTTACAATGTGCTCACACCTTATCGATGCAGGTAATCCGGATGAGGAATATTTCGATCTCGACGGGACTATAAGCGATATAGGTGCAATGCATTATGCACATGAAGGAATGTATATTCAAAAACCAAAGCTTTCAGGCTTGTGGGATGCTGCACGGTCGCCCATATGCGTGAACATTGATGTGGAAATACCGGAAGATGGCCAACTGGTGATCGATCCCGGGGTTGAAGTGATCTTTACAAAGGATCATTCGTTTACAGTGAAAGGGAACCTGAAAGCCGCCGGTGAGTTTGACAATAAGATCAGGTTCAGGCCTTATGACCGTTCACTTGGCTGGAGCGGTATCAGGTTTATGCCTCAGACAGGCCGGTCGGAAAGGTCCAAGCTCATTTATTGCCTGATTTCAGGAGCAAATCCAAAAGGTCCGGAGCAGGCTGATAATATGGGCGGAGGAATTCTGATCTTCGAAAATGACAATGTGCTGGTTTCTCACTGTCAAATCTTTGGTAATTGCTGTGGAAGCCTTACGGGAGTTTACACCGGGGGTGGAGGTATCGGGATCATAAATGCTTCCCCAACGCTCATTCACAACAGCATTACAGGTAACCACGCACCGGATTTCGGTGGCGGTATTGCTATGGTAGATGCCAATCCTGTAATGCATCATAATCTTATTGCAGGTAACAGCGCAGGAAAGGGTGGCGGCGCTCTTTCAATATCTGATTCCGATCCTGTTATCTCAAACCTCACCATAGCCCATAATGAAGGTGGAAGGTTTGGTGGAGGGGTTCTGATATCGGAAGATGCCGACCCTGTTATCTATAACAGTATTATCTGGGGCAATTCAGCCGAATATGGCAACCAGGTCTATATAAATGACAACAAGAGCGATCCCGATTTCTATTATAATGATATTGCAGAAGGAAAGGAAGGAATATCAGGGGCCGGAATGCTCTCTTACCAGGGAACATTTGAAAACAACATCGATACAGATCCCTGGTTCAACAATTCTGGTTATGGCCTGCATCATGGTTCACCCTGTATAAATACCGGAGACCCTGAATCCCGTCCTGATCCTGACGGTACAAGGGCTGATATGGGGGCCTTCTATTACAGGACGATGGATAAGGATGTTGATGCGTTGTTGGTTGATGAAAGCAGTGACCTGATCTTCAGTGTATTCCCTGTTCCTGCAAAGTATAAGATCAACCTGACGGGGGAAAGCAACAGCGAAGGACTCGTTCAGTTTGAATTATATAACTCCCTGGGGCAGATGGTTAAAAAAGGCATCTATAACAGCGATGATGCATCTGATTTCAATATTGAAATAGATGTGAGTAAATGCCAGGCAGGTAATTATATCCTGGTAGTGAAGACCGGAAGGAGTATAGAGAGCAGAAAAGTGATCATAAATTAAACACTTGACTGCTGGTGGTACCGGTTAGCCCTGCAGAGAAGATCCTGAACTGCAGGGCTTTTTTTTTAGCGTTCATTAAAAAAACCATCACGTTCATACCTGTAAACGTTACGTTCATGTAACATTTTCATGCAGCCCGGTAACCAGTCTTATCTTTATCGTGAAAAAATATAGCTTTCGATATAAATATTGATTAAATTTGATACAAGTCATGGCCAAGTTGATCAAAACGATAATTATTGATGATGAGGATAATGTGCGTGAAGTTATCCGGAAACTGCTCAGTGAGAATTGCAAAAATGTTAAGATTGTCGGTGAAGCTGATGGCGTCAGTTCTGGTATCGAAGCCATAAGCAAACACAAACCCGACCTTGTATTGCTTGACATCAAGATGGGAGATGGCACCGGGTTCGACCTGCTGGATAAAGTTGAATCGGTCGACTTCAAGCTGATCTTCGTTACCGCGTTCGAGGAATATGCAGTCAAGGCTTTTAAATTCAGCGCGCTTGACTACATCCTCAAACCCGTTGATCCTGATGAACTTAAGGAGGCTGTTAAGAGAACCGAAGAGATTATGCAGCATGAATTGCAACTCCAGTTAAGCGCCTTCAACAGTAACATGAAAAGTCCCGATACGCCAAGAAAAAAACTCATTCTAAAAACACTCGACAATATCTTCCTGGTCAGTCTTGAGGATATAACCTTCTGCGAATCAGACGGGGCTTATACTAAGTTTCACGCCCTAGACCACAAGGAGATAATGGTTTCCAGGTCACTGAAAGAATACCAGGATATGCTGAGCGACCAGGGTTTTTTCAGGGTGCATAAATCATTTCTGATCAACCTGAGCCATATAAGCAGGTTTGAAAAGGGAGACGGCGGATTTGTAGTTATGTCGAACGAAGATAAAGTTCCTGTCTCTTCAAGGAAGAAGGATCAGTTGATGAACCTCTTTGAAAGGTTGTCAAATTAATATAAACCAATTATCCGGCCGGAACAAGTAATGAACTGCTTTACCAGGTTGATAGTATGGCCAATACAAATATTCATTGTTGTTTTTTTGCTGCAGGCCCTGACTTCAGCAAATGCTGATGGTTTTGTGCCTTCTTTCTTACATAGGGAAATCAATACTGCTGTTACTTCTCTTCCATCACAAATTATTGAGTCAGGATATTTCCTTAACAGTCCCGGTAAAACTCAGGAACTGAACCCATACCCGGCACTTCATCCCAAATTAAACGGAGATGAGTCCTATGAGCTGAGAATAGAAAAAGACAGGTACATAATCATAGCATTGGGCGGTGTTATCCTGATAATAATATTGCTTTTCATCATGATCTACCGTCAATGGCAATTGAAATACCATCAACGGATCCTCTCGCTAGAACAAAGGCTTTTACGCTCCCAGATGAATCCTCATTTTATTTTCAATTCACTGATGAACATCCAGAATTTCATGCTTTCGAATGATGTAAAAAAAGCCAACAATTATCTCACCCGTTTTGCAAGGCTTATAAGGGCCATATTGGAGAATTCAAGAGAAGAATTTATCTCCCTGGAAGAGGAGATCGATATGTTGAGGAATTATCTGGACCTGCAGAAACTAAGACATAACAATAAGATGGATTATGAAATATCGATTGATGAACATATTATAACTGAAGATGTTTTGATGCCACCAATGCTGACCCAGCCATTTGTTGAGAATGCCATTGAACATGGAATAATGCTTAAAGAAGGAAAAGGCCTTGTTAATATTGAGATCTGCCAGAATAACGAGTACCTTCTGGTAATAATCAACGATAATGGAGTTGGCAGGAAAGAAGCAATGGCAAGGAGGGAAACGCCGCAGAAAACTCAAAGATCCCTGTCTACAAAGATCACAAGGGAAAGGATAGAACTTTACAACTCGAAAGCAAAAAGTAAGATCGAACTGAAAATAAGTGATATAAAAGATGAAAATGCAAAAACCATTCTGGGAACGAGTGTCAAATTAAAAATACCTTTATCTAAAATTTAGTATATTGCAGACTGGTATAAAAACCTGATAAATGAGGAACCGGTATCTTTTTTTGTTACTTCTTACTTTGTCTTACACTTCATCTTCAGTTCACTCACAGGATGCTTTTACCGACAGCCTGGTCAACCTGCTGCCATCTCAGGAAACCGTTGAGAAAGCTGAAACTTATGCAAAACTGGCAGCCTATTATTTAAGTGATAGAACTAATCCTGAACTTTCCAAGGATTTTGGTATAAAAGCGCTGGAGATCTATAATGAACTTGACAGTCATAAAGGTATATACAAGGCAAGCAGAACTACGGGCTATGCCTTTATGTTCATGAGTGAATATAACAAAGCTCTGGAATATTATCTGCAAACACTTGAGGCTGCAGAATTGCTGGGCGATGAGAAAAAAATTGTAAGTGCCAACTATTATATCGGTCAGGCGTATGACTTCCTGGAGGAGTATGCCAGTGCCATTGATTATTACCAGAAAGTGGTGGAGGAGTCAACAGTGCTGCAGGATACCAGCCTTCTGGCGAAGTCCTATTATGGCCTGGGGAACATCTACCTGACCACCATGAGGTATGAAGAATCGATGGAATATTATCAGAAAGGGCTTCGCCTTACTGAAAAATATCCGAAATATAATGATCTCACCAACTCGTTATACAATGGAATAGGCAGTGTATATTACGAATGGGGTGATTATGAGGTTGCCCTGGATTACTACCGGAAGTCCCGCGATCTGAACCTGGAAATAGATAATAATTACAGTCTCGCCTACTCATATAATAATATCGGCAGGGTTTATTACCAGTGGGAGGCCTACGACGAAGCATTGAGGTATTATACTCTTGCCGATTCGCTTTTTGGGACAATGGGCTATACAACAGGGCAATCCTATGCTGTGTTCAATATTGGTCTGATATACGAAAAATCAGGCGACAGGTCCAGGGCTATAAAGAATTACAGGAGGGCGATAATAATAAACAAATCGATTGGCGCCAAAAGAACCCTGGTCGATACATATGGCGGTATTTCTGAGTTCTATTTAAATGATGCCCGGTACGATTCAGCCCTTCACTATGCAGAGCTGATGTTACCCCTGGCAGAGGAAGTCGATTACCAGCAGGGTATTATCAACAGTTACCTGTTTTGCTCACGTGCCTATGAAAAGATTGGGGACTATAAGCAATCTCTAAAATTCAATAAAAAATACATTGATCTGAAAGATAAATACTTCAGCGCTGAAGTGGAGGAGAAGGTAAAGCTCACTGCAATGATCTTTGAACATGAGAAAGCTGTTGAGGCAAGAGTGCTAGCACTGAAGAGGGAAAATGAGATAAAAGAAACACGGATAAGGCAATCAAGAATATTCATGATAGGAATGGGAGGTTTTATACTTCTCCTTGTTGTGACTGCGGTACTTCTCTTTCGTAATTACAGGCTTTTACAAATACAGAAACAGCTCCTGTTAGAGCAACGATTGCTGAGGTCGCAGATGAACCCACATTTTATCTTTAATGCACTGGCATCTATTCAAGGTTTTATGTTCAAAAAAGACACCCTGAAAGCCGGAAAATATCTGTCTAATTTTTCAAAACTTATCAGGAACATACTTGAAGGTTCACGCGAAGATGTTATAACACTGGAAAAGGAAATAAGCACGATCACGAATTACCTTGAACTTCAGAAGCTCAGGTATGGCGACAAATTTGATTATAAGATCGATATCGACAAGGATCTCGACACCGAAGAAATACAAATACCGCCGATGCTTGTTCAGCCCTTCATCGAAAATGCCATCGAACATGGTATTAAGAACAAGGAAGGAAGCGGAATTATAGATGTAAAATTCTCCCGCAAAGACGACAGGGTAGTGTTTGAGGTTGAAGATGATGGGGTAGGAAGGCAAAAAGCGAAGGAGATCGCTCTGATCAAAGGCAAAAAGCATGTTTCCCTGGCCACAAAGATAACCAATGAACGAATCGAATCGCTAAGTAAGAAGCTCCGCCGGAAGATACACCTCCACATCGAGGACCTGAAAGACGAAGAAGACAACCCTGCAGGCACCAGAATTGTTCTTGAGATGCCGGTTATTGAAGAGTAGTAATCCAGTCGGTCAGTCGGGTCAGTCAAGTCAGTCGGGTCAGTCAAGTCAGTCAAGTCAGTCGGGTCAGTCGGGTCAGTCGGGTCAGTCGAGTCAGTCGGGTCAGTCAAGTCAGTCGTCAGTCGAGTCAGTCGGGTCAGTCAAGTCAGTCAAGTCAGTCGGGT
>CAZXWD010000126.1:0-7916 GCA_964644135.1 uncultured Bacteroidales bacterium
TAATTGTTCATTGTTCATTGTTCATTGTTCATTGTTAATTGTTCATTGTTCATTGTTAATTGTTCATTGATTAGAACAGTTCTTTCACAAAATAATACAACAACCTGACCCCCATGCCGGTTCCGCCGCCGGTGATATATCCGTCTTTCTTGTCGATGAAGGCCGGGCCTGCAATGTCGAGGTGGATGAACGGATAGTCTGTAAAATGTGCCAGGAACTTACCGGCAGTGATCATGCCCGCATCCGTGCCGCCAAGGTTCTTGATGTCGGCCACTTCCGACTTGATCAGTTCACCATATTCATCCCAGAAGGGGAATTCGGCAATTCTTTCGTATACCTTATCACCGGTCTTCTTCAGCTTCTGCATCTGCTTTGCCGCATCCTTTTCCATGGCCACAAGACCGTATTTCCCGATAGCCCGGCTGGCAGCGCCCGTAAGTGTTGCTGCATCGATCACCAGTTCGGGATCAAATTTCTTCGCGTAGCTCAGCGCATCGGCCAGGATCATGCGCCCTTCTGCATCGGTATTGATAACCTCTACCTTTGTGCCATCGAACATTGTGATCACATCACCGGTAACATAAGCGTTCCCTGACGGACGGTTATCAGTTGCCGGGATTAGTGCTATCACGTGTACCGGAAGTTTAGCCTTGGCAATGGCATAGATGGCTGTGCCCATCGTGGCGGCCCCGGCCATGTCGAGCTTCATGTCGTTCATGTAATTGCCCGGCTTAAGGTTCAATCCGCCGGTATCAAAGACCACACCCTTACCTACCAGTATAACAGGCTTCTTGTTTTTTGGCTTTTCGGGCTTCCATTCCATTATGGTGAAGGTAGGAGGGTCGATGCTTCCTTTGTTCACGGCCAGCAGCCCGCCCATCTTGAGCGATTCGATCTTTTTCCTGGTGAAAACTTCAACCTTGATGCCTGCGTCTTCTGCCATACGCTCAAATTCCTTGCTCAGTGCAACAGCATTGAGATGGGAGAGGGGCTCGTTGACCAGGTCGCGGCACTGGTAAACAGAGCTTACCAGTATGTTCAGCTCTTCAAAATCTTTGTTTGTAACTTTCGCAGAGCGGATGCCAAGGTTCTCCAGGGTGTGGGCCTTGTCTTTTGCGTCGCTCTTATGGCGGAGGAACTGGTAATTCCCCAGTGAGATGCCCTCGGCAAGTGCCAGCGTTTCTTCCTTCTGCCCGTCAACATCTTCTATAACCAGGCTTTTCTGCTTTTCCGCATTCAGTGCGGCAGCTATTTTGTCGCCCGCCTTGCGGCAGGCTTCCAGCCTTTTGGAATCATCTTTTTCATCCTTTACAAACTGGACGATTACCAGGTGATCGAGTTCGTTGAAAAGGAACTGTTCCCTTTTGTCGTCTTTTTTACCCCTTATGTATTCTTTCTGCTTCTTTGTGAGTTCATCGATCTTATCGAGACTGTCGGTTTTTTTTACCAGGAAGGCCACATTATCGGCTTTGCCTTTTCCTTCTCCTATTTTCACCATTTTATTATTGTTTTAGGAATAAACAGGTACAAAGATAGATTGTTTTCAGGAGAGCCCTGCTAACCTGAAAGTTCAAGCAGGTGCCTTGTGATCCTGCCTGTTGCGCCAGTGTTCTCTGTCACATATTTTTCTGCAACAGTGGATGCTTTTTCCCTTAGATCATCATCACTCAAAAATTTTGCTGCCAGTTCACTCAATTCTCCGGCGTTATCAACAGTGAAAGCACCGCCGAGGCCGATAAGCTCCCTGGCTTCCCTGAACTTTTGGTAATTGGGGCCGAAGATCACGGGCTTCCCAAAGGTGGCCGCTTCAAGTATGTTGTGGATGCCTGCCCCGAAACCACCGCCGATATAAGCAATGTCGCAATACTTGTAAAGGTGCATCAGGTGACCTATGGAATCGATGACCAGGATATCCCTCATGGTCGGATCTTCTTCGTTTTCGAGCGTGGAAAGCCTGGTAACTGACAGGCCGGAGAATTTTTTTTCAATTTCCCTGATGTGATTGTTGTCTGTTTCGTGTGGGGCAATGATGACCTTCAGTCCTTTGATGTTGTTTATTGTCTCTGCTATCAGATCTTCATCGCGGGGCCATGTTGAGCCTGCAAGCAGAAGTTTCCTGCCATTCCTGAATTTTTCAACCGGTGGGTATGGCACTGCCTTATCTGCAATGGCCCTCACCCTGTCGAAACGGGTATCGCCGGCAATGCTGACCTTTTTGATCCCGGTTTTTTCCAGTAATTCCCTCGATCTTTCATCCTGGACGAAAATATGCTCAGCCAGGGCCAGCTTTTTCCTGAACCAGCCGCCGTACCATTTGAAAAAATGCTGTCGTTCCCTGAAAATAGTTGAAAAGTAAACAAACGGGATATCCCGTTTGTATAATTCGCTCATGTAATTATACCAGAATTCATATTTGATAAAAACCGCAATGGATGGATTTACAATATCGAGGAATTTCCTTGCATTCGCCGGGGTATCCATCGGCAGGTAGCTCACAATATCGGCCCCTTCATATCCTTTCCTGATCTCGTACCCTGAAGGGGAGAAAAAAGTGACAAGGATGGTCCAGCCGGGCCTTTTTTCCCTGAAAGCATCTATTACCGGCCTGCCCTGCTCAAATTCGCCCAGCGAAGCGCAATGGAACCATATGGTTTTAGTGTTGTGCCTGCTTTGAAAATGGCCGCGGAGGTCATTAAAAAGGCCTTTCCGTCCCAGCGCCCATGATGAAGCTTTCGGGTTGAAGGGAGCGGCTGCCGATATGCCGGCACGGTAAGCGTATACAGCTATATCGTAAAGAGGTCGCATGTTTTAGTAGAAGTAATACTCTTCAGGCGCCCTTTTATAGAAGGGTATGATCCAGGTAACCTTCGGGCCGATGAGGATGTCAAGCCGCTGCCCCTCTTCAGGGCCCATCAGGTCGAAAACGTACTCCCGGCGGCTTTTGGTGAATGCTTCATAAACCTCCAACCCGAAATAGAAATTGAGCAGCCTTCTCTTGCCTATGAAAAGATAGCCAACCGACTGGCCAATGGTAAAGCCGCTTGTCAGCCTGTCGTACCCGCGTGCATAATCTCCTTTTAACTGAGGGACACTCTTGTTCTCTACCTCTATCTTCAGCCTGTGCTGAAGGTACCCTGCCGAAACACTGACCAGCAATCCTGAGTTGGGGTTTTTCTTACCGAGCGGGAAGAGCCGCCCGAATTTCCCGGTAAATATGAGCCCGCGCTCAAAAAGGGCCACAACGGCAGGGACTCCGTCGCCGTTGATAATATTGCCGTTACTGTTGATCCACTCATCGAAAATGCTGAATCCCGGCTTGAAATTCCCACCCAGGATAAAACCTGCTTCCGCCCCAAAAAACCATTGTGAAGCAGTTTTGACCTGGAAGCCCGGCGACAGGAAGGAGCTGGCCCCGAAACGGTCGGCCATATCGGCAGCCGTGAAGTGATGGCTGTAGCCCATGTAGGCCATGGGAATTGTAACAGATGAATCCCGAAGGCTGATCTGGGCTGTTGATGGTAAAGAGCCCACCAACAGGATCATCGCGACAATCAATAATTTAAAAACCCTCATTTGCAAGCAAAGATATATAATTGAGCACTTGTCGTTCAGGAACTTTTAATATTTAGATAATATTTTCCTTTCAAACCCTTTTTAATATTGGCTACATTTGCAGACCTTGATCATTTAAGCTGTTAAAACTGAACGGTAGCAGGCCCTGTTTCTTGTGTTTGCAAACCGGTAAACATATAATTTAGACTACTATGAGAGAGATAAGGATGGTAGACCTTAAAACACAGTACGAAACCATCAGTGACCAGGTTGATACGGCTGTGCAGGAGGTCATTCAATCGACGGCCTTTATTAATGGCCCGGCTGTGAAATCTTTTCAGAAGAACCTTGAAGAGTACCTCGATGTTAAACATGTGATCCCCTGCGCCAACGGAACCGATGCACTCCAGGTTTCAATGATGGCCCTTGGCCTGAAGCCGGGCGACGAAGTGATCACGGTATCATTCACTTTCGTGGCAACCGTGGAAGTAATTGCCCTGCTGCAATTGAAACCTGTACTTGTTGACGTGGATCCTGATACCTTTAACATCGATCCCGAAGCAGTAAAAAAAGCCATTACCCCAAAAACGAAAGCCATTGTCCCGGTGCATCTTTTCGGACAGTGCGCCGATATGGATGCCATTATGGACATTGCAAAGGAGCATGACCTTTTCGTTATAGAAGATGCCTGCCAGGCAATAGGGGCTGAATATTCCTTTATAGGCGGTAACACCAGGAAGGCAGGTACTATGGGGCATGCCGGCAGCATGTCGTTCTTCCCTTCAAAGAACCTGGGATGCTATGGCGACGGTGGAGCCATATTTACCAATGACGACGAGCTTGCAGAGCAGATGCGCGTTGTGGTGAACCATGGCATGAGAACAAGGTATTATCATGATTTTGTAGGGGTTAACTCCAGGCTCGACAGCATCCAGGCGGCCATCCTCGACATAAAGCTGCAATATCTCGACGAATACGCGGAAAAGAGGAGATGGGCTGCAAGGATGTATAACAAGGCTTTCGAAGGTAACCATAAGATCAAAACCCCTGCTGAGTTCAGGCGCTCAACACATGTGTATCATCAGTACACCCTGAAAATAGAGGGAGCCGACAGGGACGGCCTTATGAAGCACCTGCAGTCGAAGAACATACCCTGCGCCATATATTACCCCGTGCCCATGCACCTGCAGAAAGCCTACCCCGATGTGAGGTATGGTGAAGGTGATTTCCCGGTTACAGAGGAACTTAGCAGAAAGGTAATATCTTTGCCTATGCATACCGAACTGGATGAGGAACAGATCGATTTCATCACCTCGTCGGTTCTTGAATATGTCAACGGGAAATAATTATGGACAAACATTTCTTTGCTCACGAAACAGCAGTCATCGACGATGGATGTGAGATCGGCGAAGGCTGCAAGATATGGCACTTTTCACACATTATGCCCGGCTCCAGGCTGGGCACAAAATGCAATGTGGGGCAGAACGTGGTCGTTTCGCCTGATGTTGTGCTGGGCAACAACGTGAAGGTCCAGAACAATGTCTCCATCTATACAGGCGTGATTTGTGAGGACGACGTCTTCCTGGGCCCGTCAATGGTCTTTACCAATATCAAGAATCCCAGGAGTGCTGTTGTTCGCCGCGACCAGTATGTTGAAACACTTGTCAAAAAAGGGGCCACCATTGGCGCCAATGCTACCGTAGTGTGCGGTATAACCATAGGGGAGTATTCATTTATTGGCGCCGGGGCAGTTGTGGTGAAGGATGTGGCCCCCTATTCGCTAGTTTTGGGAAATCCTGCAAAACAGGCAGGTTGGATGAGCGAATACGGGCACAGGCTCAGTTTCGACAGCAACGGAATTGCAGAATGCCCCGAAAGCAGGGAAAAGTATAAACTGGAAAACGGTAAAGTTTCCAAAGTAACTTCTTGATCTTTAACAGTGAGCCGGGAACTATTCGGATAAAACAGAGCAGACAATGGAAGAAAATAAAGTCAGGTTTGCACTCGTGGGTGCCGCAGGGTACATTGCCCCCAGGCATATGAAAGCTATAAAAGACACAGGCAATGAACTGGTTGCCGCAGTCGACAAGTACGACGGTGTTGGAGTGATCGACAGCTACTTTCCCGGGGCAGACTTCTTTGTTGAAACAGAAAGGTTCGACAGGCACCTGGATAAGCTGCGCAGGAAAGGGTCGCGGAAGATCGATTATGTTTCGATCTGTTCCCCCAATTACCTGCATGATGCCCATATAAGGATGGCGCTCCGCAATGAAGCCCATGCCATATGTGAGAAGCCTCTTGTACTCAATCCCTGGAATGTTGATGCACTGAAGGAAATTGAGGAGGAGACAGAAAGAAGGATCAACGTGATATTGCAGGTGAGGCTTCATCCCAGCATCATAGAACTGAAGAGGGAAATAGAAAACGGCCCGAAAGATAAGATATACGATATCGACCTCACGTATATTACATGCAGGGGTAAATGGTACTTCATTTCCTGGAAGGGGGATGTCCAAAAATCCGGCGGTGTGGCAACGAATATCGGCATTCATTTCTTCGATATGCTCACCTGGATATTCGGAGATGTAAATCAGAACATCATTCATTACCAGGACAGCCGGACTTCAGCCGGGTTCCTGCAGCTCGACAGGGCCAGGGTGAGATGGTTCATGAGCCTGGACGAAGAGGTACTTCCTCCTGCCATACGCAATAAAGGTCAGCGTACTTTCAGATCGATCACCGTTGAAGGAAAAGAAATAGAGTTTTCGGGAGGATTTACCGACCTGCATACCGAAAGCTATGTGAACATACTGAATAACAAAGGCTACAGCGTTGATGACGCCAGGAAAAGCATCGACATTGTATTCGAAATACGAAATGCCAGCCCGGTTGGGCCCAAAGGCGATTACCATCCGTTTGTGAAGAAAGTATTGGGTTAAATATCAACTGACTAAAATGGACTTATTCGATCAACTGATTAACAAAAAAGCTAAGTTATCTGTCATAGGACTGGGATATGTGGGGCTGCCGATAGCCCTTGAATTCGGACGGAAGATCCCTGTAATAGGCTTTGATATCAATGAAGAGCGCGTGGAAATGATGAAGCAGGGAAAGGATCCCAGCAATGAGCTGGGGCCTGAGATGTTCGAAGGGTGCGACATTGAATTCACCTCCGATCCTGAAAAGCTAAGGGAAGCAACATTCCACGTCGTAGCCGTACCCACACCCATCGACAACAGGAACCTTCCCGATCTGAGCCCGCTTCTGGGCGCTACCAAAACGGTTGGAAAAATACTGAAGAAGGGTGATTATGTGGTTTATGAATCAACCGTGTACCCCGGAGCTACGGAGGAAGATTGCATTCCTTTGCTGGAGGAAGGGTCGGGGCTGAAATATATAGAGGATTTCAAGGTAGGGTATTCGCCCGAAAGGATCAATCCCGGTGATAAGGTGCATACCATCCGTACTATTAAAAAGGTGGTGTCAGGATGTGATGATGAATCGCTCGGCATCATCGCCAGGGTATACGAACTCGTTGTTGATGCAGGAGTCCACAGGGCCCCCGCCATCAAGGTGGCCGAAGCTGCCAAGATCATCGAGAACACCCAGCGTGACGTGAACATCGCCTTGATGAATGAGCTCTCTATCATCTTCAACCGGATGGACATCAATACCTTCGATGTGCTGGAAGCTGCAGGCACCAAGTGGAACTTCCTGAATTTTCACCCGGGCCTGGTGGGCGGACACTGCATCGGCGTAGATCCTTATTACCTGACCTATAAGGCAAAGGAATACAAATACCACCCGCAGATCATCAATTCGGGCAGGTTTGTGAACGACTCCATGGGTGGCTATATCGCCAAGCAGCTCGTTAAAAAACTTATCGCAGCAAACAAAAACGTTCAGGACTCCCATGTCCTGATAATGGGCGCCACCTTCAAAGAGGATGTGAGTGATACAAGGAATTCGAAGGTTGCCGATGTTTATCATGAGCTTAGGTCATATGGTGTTGGCGTTGATGTAGTTGACCCTTATGCCTCTTCCGTTGAGCTCCTTGAAGAATATGGCTTCGAACTCACAACGGATGTGGTGGATAATTACGATGCCGTGGTTGTTGCCGTAGCCCATGAACCCTACCGGGAACTCGATGAAAACTATTTCAAGACCATCACTGCCCCGGGAGGTATTTTAATAGACGTGAAAGGTATCTTTCGTAACAAAATATCGGAACTCAGTTATTGGAGTTTGTAAAATCGGAAATCGAACATCTAAATTGATAATCGATAATTATGAAAGCTTTTGACTATTAAAGGAAATGAAGATATTAGTAACAGGCGGAACGGGCTATATCGGATCACACACTG
>CAZXWD010000127.1:0-7804 GCA_964644135.1 uncultured Bacteroidales bacterium
AACGGTCCCGGTGCAGGCGACGGCCTGTGCGTGGGCTGCAAAGGGCCGGGTTTAGTTTTGGTTTATAAATATACTAAAGAACTAAAAGGCCCGCCGGGAAAAAGTTTGCGGCTGGCGCTTGCACTCGTGTTAGGTGTAGTACTATCTTATTCAAGTGTCAATTTTAGATTACCACCCAGGCCCTCTTTGATTATTCTAATAAGGGTCGAAAGCCTGATATCGCTTGCATCATTCTCGATTCGGGAAATGTAGTTTTTAGTTGTACCGACTTTCAAAGCAAGTTGTTCCTGGGTTAGTTTTTTCTCTTTTCTTGCTTCTTGAATAAGTACACCAATCTTAAAAGCATCAAATTCCATTTCAAATCTATTTCTGGATTCGGTTCCGGATTTACCATACCTCTGATCAAGATGATCGTCAAATGATGTGAGATTTTTATTCTTTTTCATCGTAATATTCCTTTCTTAGTTTAATTGCCTTATCGATTTGGGATTTAGGAAGCTTCTGAGATTTCTTTTGAAATCCATGTAGAAGGACAACTAGCTTTCCTTCATCAAAAAAGCAAAATATTCTAAATATGTTCTTTTCAACACTGATGCGAATTTCGTAGATACCATCTGTGTTTTCAATATGTTTGAAGTATTTAACAGGGATTTTCTCGAGATCTCTTATGAGTCCAAGAGTCCAGTCTATTTTGATTTGAACTTTCTCAACCTGCTGATCAAAGAAATCTTTAAAGTAGGACTTATAAAAGAAAATTTCCCTTTTAAACTTCATGCCGCAAAGTTACCTAATTAGGCAACATTTGTCAAGAAAAAAGTGACATGGATTGCAAAGTATTACACCTAACGGCCGGCGGCAGCCGCCGTGCGGCCTTTCTTTTCTGATTATGCCCGATAAAGGTACTTTATTTTTCGGCTGAGTAAATGCTTTCAAAGAGCTAAAGAGCATGGCCGGCCGCCGTCTGTGTTAGCCCCAGTAATTTATCAGAACCGGCTTTCATCATAAGCCATTTCTATTGTCTGGTAAAGATAGCTGAAAACATTGTTTTACAAAGACTATAGTGAGGGATATAAGCAGTTTCATAATGCCATGAATAGCCATTCAATAAAGGAAAACTGAGAAACATTGCTCTTAATATCTTATTTCGTTAAATTTGTATTACACGGCTACTGGTTTTCCGATTAGTTAGTACAAAGCCAAGCCAATGTCCTCTCGCACTAAATATACTGATTATGATACTTTTAAAGAAAAGAATGTTGCTAAGTTCAAGAATTGGTTTAGTTTTTCGAAGAATAGGATTAATGTCATAGGTAATAGCTCTCATCCTCCTTAGGGGGTAGTTGAATCTGTCCTTAGAAAACATCATCAAGCTCATTTTATGAAACCAAGTTTTGTTAATATTAAAAATTGAAAACCATGAAAAAGTTATTATTGCTATTAGCCGTTCTACTTTGTGGAACTATTTCGATGTCTGCCCAATCGACTGAAACCGGATATGTTACTGTATATTGGGATGATCAATGCACAAATGATTGTTGCTCTCCAATGGTTTATGGTGCCTGTATCACAATTGAACGAGCTTCGGATCATGCTGTAATTATTCAAGATTTGTGTGCAACTGAGAGCCAAGGAGATCATCATACCTTTCAATTTGATTTTCCTTGTTCTTCGGAAAGTGAAGAATTTATTGTCTATGCAACAGTGAGAAAAGGGTGCTTGGATCCTAAAACAGAGTGTTGTTTTGGAAGAAATACCGGTCAAACTACAACATGTGAAGAATTAATGAATGATGAATGTGACATAGATCCTCCAATAGTTATTAATTAACGAAAAGCCTACCAGTTTAACCGCTGGTAGGCTTATTTATTTTCAAACATTGTTATGCAGAAAATAAGAGTAATATTTATTATTGCATTGTCAGTAAATTATTTTATCATCAATTCTACCGCTCAAAATCAAGCCGATAACTGGATTATGGGAAAGTGGGCAGCACTTGATTTCACATCGGGCGATCCACAACCCTGGCTGCCAAATCACTCGTTAACAGGAATACAATTTGAAGACGGCACTGTTATGAGCGATTCTTCAGGCCAGGTGTTGTTTTATAGCAATGGGACACTGGTTTGGAATAAAAATGCAGGTGTCATGGAAAATGGCTCTGACCTGTTACCCGGGCCAGCCATAACACAATCGTGTGTTGCTATTGAAAAACCCGAATCACAAAATCTCTTTTATTTATTTTCTGTTTCTAATCATGAACAACCATTGGGATTATACTATTCCGTTATTGACATGACACTTAATGGAGGACTTGGTGCAATAACTGAGAAAAATATTCGGATCGAGGCGGGGAATTACGCACACAATAAACTCTTTGCTTGTGAAAATAGCTCAAATACCGGTTATTGGATAGTTTCAAGGCTTTTCAATGATGACTGTTATATCAGCATTCGCGTGGACGAGGAAGGAGTACATCAGGAGCCCACATATAGTAGTACGGGCATATATAGAGAATTCTTATACGGCTGTTACGGGCCTATCAAAATATCGCCTAATAAAAAATTTCTTGCAGCCGCATACTCCGCCGGTAATTCTGGTTTGGATGAACAATATCTAAGATCATTTGAAATTTGCTCGTTCAATGCAGAAACAGGTAATCTTGAATACCTATTTATGATTAACAAAAGGTTGCCCTATTTATATAAATTTTGGTGTAGGGCTCGTTCGTGTGAGTTTTCCCCTGATTCAAAATTTCTCTACCTTACATTTGATAAAGATTCTGATACAACATATCTCTATCAATATAATATGGATTTTGTATATGATTCATCAGCGTTTATCAATTCTGCAGTATTACTTTCTTGTGTTTGTGGAGAAGAACTACTTCTGTCAAATGATGGAAGGATTTATAGTTCTGAGCCCACTGAAGCACTTACTTTGCATGAGGGTTATATGGGAGTTGTAAACAATCCATGGAAAATTGGATTAGATTGCGATTTCGAGCCAAATTCAATTTACTTAGCAGGTCGGAGGCCAGAATTACATTTACCCAACATCCTCCTCGACTACCTATACCGCTTCGAGTGGGAGGGCGATCAGTGCCAGTTCAGCCCGATTACTTTTAAACCGAATTTCCGGCCTGGCCCTGACAGTGTCCGGTGGTTTTTCGATGAGTTTGCCCCGGGGAGCGTTTCGAACGAACTGTCCCCAACTTATGCCTTCCAAAATCCCGGCATTCACGAGGTGGAGGTGGATATATGGTACCCCACCGGCCGCTTCGAGCACACCTCGCGGGAGATCGAGATCTATCCCACTCCTCAGCCGGACCTCGGCCCGGATACGGTGATCTGCCCCGGTTCCTCCGTCACACTCAACGCTAATTGCACTGCCGACCTCTATTCCTGGAGCACCGGGCAGTTTGGCTCTCCCAGTGTCACCGTCAGCGATAGCGGCATATACTGGGTGAGCGCCAGCTTCCAGGAGACCGGCTGCCAGGGCAATGACACGATACATGTAGGATTCTTCCCGGAAACCGAACTGGATACAACGGCGGTCATAATCACCCCCACATCATGCGGAGGAGCCACAGGTTCCATTACAGGACTCCATGCCCTCGGCCCCATGCCCTTAGCCTACCAATGGCTCGACCTGTCAGGGAATCCCTTCGGCACGAACATCGACGCCACGGGATTGCCCGCCGGACAATACTTCCTCACCATTACAGATGGCAACGGCTGTGAGAAAACATCCTCCACCTACACCATCACCGACGCCGGTAACCTGCAGGTCACCCAGGTACAGTCTGCCCAACCTCATTGCTCCCGGGCAGACGGGCAACTGATCATCTCGGCCTTCTCCCCATCGGGCTCTGTGATGGAATATTCCATCAACGACGGCCTGGATTACCAGCCCGACAGTATTTTTGAAGACCTTCCCCCGGGTGAATATATCGTCAGGATACAGGATATCAACGGCTGTGAAGGTTTTTATGATGGCAACCCGGTTATTTTGACCGATATTCCCGGTCCGCAGGTCACCCAGACAACCGTCACCAACGAGACCGACGGGCAGCAGAACGGCGCCATTGAGATCACTGCCACAGGTAACACCCCGGTGTTGTATTATTCCATCGATACGCTTTCCGGTTGGCAGCCCGACGACGGCCTGTTCGAAAACCTGTCCGCGGCCATATACACCTGCGCAGTGCGTGATGAGAACGACTGCGATACCGTCTTCACGGTGGAATTGGTAAACGAGGTCCTTACCTGGCTGCAGGCCGTCACCGGGCCGGGAGATCATTGCCTGGGCAACTCCGCCACGGTCCCCATCGAGGTAACCAATTTCAACAACGTAGCCACCTTTGAGCTGAAGCTGAGTTACAATGCCTCCAATCTGCAATGCGACGGTTATACAAGCGTGATCCCCGAGCTATCGCCCAACTTCAGCGCCACGGTGAACCAGGCCGCCGGGGAGATCACTTTGATATGGCAGGATGCCGTTCCGGTGACCTTGCTTAATCAGCAGGTCATAACCGAATTGGTGTTTACTCCTTTGCAGGCCGGACAGGGAATGCTGGATTGGTATACCGGTCCCACCGGCAGCGCCTTCACCAATCCCTCCGGCGATACGATCGCTGCCCAGTTCTCCGCCGGACAGGTGACCATCTACGAGCCTCCTGTCATCCTTTCCCCATCGACAGATTCAAAGACCGTCTGTCCCGGGGACTTTGTCAGTTTCATGGGCATCGCCTCCGGCAACCAGCCACCCTTCACCTACCTCTGGACCTGGCCCGACGGCCACACTAGTCCGGATGACCCGGCCTTCTGGAGCGTCACCAAGGACGATGCGGGAGATTACACCCTGCTGGCCACCGACCTCATGGGTTGCACCGACCAGAAGACCATCACCCTGATAGTGAGCGATAATCCTGTTGCAGCATTTCACGGCAGCGACACCCTGGTGGTGAATCCGGGCTATATCCTGGAAGCTGGTACCGGGCAGGCTCATTACCTCTGGAACACCGGCGACAGCACCGAAAGCATAGAAATCTATTCGGAAGGGATGTACTCGGTTGAGATGGAGTCCCAGGCAGGCTGCCTGGGCAGCGATTCGGTCTATATCATCTTGCGCGAAGAACCTGTAATCGAGCCTTCGCAGTATTTCTACATCCCCAATGCCTTTACGCCGGATGGGGATGGCATGAATGATGTATTCAAACCGGTACTCACCAATCCGGTATCGACAATTTACAGTTTACAGTTTACAATTTACGATCGGTGGGGAGGCCTTGTGTTTGAAGGAGATGGCATCTCAGCCGGCTGGGATGGCACAAAGAACAGGCGGGAATGCCCGCCCGGGGCATATGTCTATCGGATCACATTCCAAGTGGAAGGGATTTCCGGGGTTGAAGGAGAACAAACAATAGTCGGAACCGTAGTGATCGTCAGATGATCTCCAGAATGGCTATCTGTACTTTCCGAAAATCATCCTGAAAATTATTGGGGCTAATGGCCGGCGGCAGCCGCCGTGCGGCCGTTCTCGTTTTGGTTTTGTTGGCTGCAGTTATAATAATTTTCGCCAGGAAATACCTCTGACGGCAAACAGTAGGATGGACACTTTTTTTATTGCTTCAGTCGATATATTTTCGTACTTTTAAAACAAATGAATTATCACAATTTCAATTCATCAAAGAGTTAATATACATAAGTAGATTGGAGGCGATGGCCAGAATGATTCTATCTAATCCGAAGCTTTGCAAGCTTCAAATGAATACATAAATTAAAAACCTAAATTAAATTGAAATGAAAACTTTAACAATGATTATATTATTTATGTCATGCAGTATTTCAATGATGACATTAAATGCACAACAAACCTATTATATCAATGTAGGGTGGATTGATAATGATTGTCAATGTAATGAACCTTATGATGGCTATGTCAAGGCTATTGTAATAGATACCAGAACAAATGACACCATCATAAACACTCCCTGGACTCATGATGATGTGACTCCCCATCTTTTCACCGGATCTGCAAGTATTATTTGGGATTGTAATTGCTATCAAGTCTATGCAGCAGTTTATTACAATGATGGAAGTATTTGTTGTTCAGGTACTAAATCTGAAACTTGGTCAGGTGAATATTTAATGAATCCTAGTAATAATATAGTCGTCCAAATGCATTGATTTCCTATTAATGCAGATTCACATCCACTCAAAGTAATTTTACGGATCAATGCATCAACCAGTATCTAAAATATTTGTACTTCTCTGCCTATTTCTTTTTCCATATTACAATTATTCTCAACCCAACCGCCAAACTGCAATATGGTACTTTCATAACTGGTCGGGACTTGATTTTAACTCAGGCGAACCACAGGTTTTAAACGATGGAAAGGTTGGGGACGATAATTATTCCGGAAGCGCAGCTATTTGCGACACGAATGGAAGCCTTTTATTTTATACGGATGGCATGGTGATATATGGAAGTGATCATGGTATAATGTATGATATGACAACAACTGGAAAATATCCTGGCACCCAAACTTCTGTCATAATACCGAAGCCTGGCTCAAATAGTATTTATTATGCATTCTTTGTGAACTGGTGGTGGCCTGACGATGGTAACGATGGTCATCCATTGTATTATGTTACTATTGATATGGACCTAAACCAAGGCTATGGCGCAGTTATAGGAAATGATACAATCTGGCAATGCTGGGACGCTGCCGATAAATTGACCGCTGTCTATCACAAAAACAAACATGATATATGGGTACTTACAAGAAAATATGAAACCGACTATTTTGCCGCGATTCCTGTCACAGATGAAGGTGTAATTACTGATAATATAGTTTTAAGCCCGGCCCCGGAAATCGATGTCGAACTTAGCGATTTCTATTATCAAGGATATATGAAAGTATCATATGATAAAGAATTTCTTTTCACCAACTTTCAAGCCTTTCATTCTCATCCAAGAGACATTGAAGTTTGCACATTTAGTGCCACAACGGGAGAGATAAACTATCTGTATGCTTTCAATCTACGGGATAAAATCCCCCCCAATCGTCTTTCTGTCGTTTGTGGGTTAGAATTCTCACCCGATTCAAAATTTTTATATGTTCCGGCTTTTGTTGGATTGGATTCATGCTGTTATGTTTATCAGTATGATATGAGTTTAATCCACGATTCAACTTCCTTTTTCAATTCTTTTATAGAAGTTGGAATCGGAGAGGGACAAACAATTCAACTTGCGTCGAATGGAAAGATATATTTATCGGAATCGCATTGGGATGGCACTGAGCATCTCGGTGTAATTAATAAACCTTGGTTGCGGGGCACCGACTGTGATTATCAAGAAGATGCTATTTATTTTGGCTGGAAGAAAGTCGGTAAATGCCTCCCCAACTTCATGACCGACTACCTCCTCCGTTTCGATTTTGAGGGACAATGTGCGCTGGATACATTCTACTTCGATCCATGGTTTTTCCCCACACCGACCTGGATCCAGTGGGACTTCGGCGATACGGCCTCGGGCACCCAGAATATCTCCAATGAACTGCATTCCAAACACGTCTTCACCCAGGGCGGGGAATTCGAGGTCTCCGTCCGGCTGACCTACCCCAGCGGAAGGGTGGAAAAGACCTCACGGGTGGTGGAAGTCGACAGCGTTCCCTATCCGAACCTGGGCCCGGATACCCTAATCTGCCGTGGCAGCTCACTGGCTCTGAACGCCAATTGTAACGGGCAGTTCTTCACCTGGAGCAACGGTCAATGGGGAACCTCTTCAATCACCGTGTCGG
>CAZXWD010000128.1:0-3208 GCA_964644135.1 uncultured Bacteroidales bacterium
CTACGAGTAGGGAGGGGGACCGAGGGGGTGGGTAAAAAACTTTTCCTACTCTTAATCCTATTCCTACGCTCAGTTCATTCTACCGATTGCGCAGCTCACATAAGACTTTGCCTTATTGAGGGTGGAGTTTTTTCCTGCTTCGGGGTAGCCCAGCTTAGCCAGGCGATTGGTGACTTTTTCACGGAAGTCATCTTCACCTTTATGTGTTACAAAAACTGAAGATTCATCCAGTGAAACTTCAACGTCTGTCACCTCGGGAAACTTTCCTATTTCCCGCCTGATCGTGTTGGCACAGCCATTGCACTTCAGGTTTTCGATGTATATTTTTGTGGTTGTCATTTTTTATTGTTTTTAAAATTGTCTCTATTATCAAATTGTCCTTATTGTCTCAATGTTGTACTCACAGATCCCACAGATTTTTTTCATGATTTCACAGATAAGTCGGGTGTTCGTGTTATTCAAAATTCATAGTTAATCTCAACACTCAAAACTCAAAATTCAAATCTTATTTTCTGAGTTTCCACCTTACCCCTGCGTATATCTTCATCCCCACCACCGGGCCCCAGATCTGTGAGGCGTCGAAATACTCGCCAAAGGGGTCGTTGGCTGCGATTATTGGATTTTCCTGCTTGTAATTCGTCAGGTTCTCGCCTCCTACATACAGGTCCCAGCGCTTGAAATACTTGGTCACCTGTGCGTTCAGGATCGTATAGGCCGGCGAAGAATCCCCTCTTCTGTAAGGCTCAGGATAATCGCCTGTATAAGGCAACCTTGCCTGTCCGTTGAACTGCGAGGTTATGTCGAATTGCCACTTCTTCATCCGGGTCTGGTATGAAAGTGAAAGCAGCCCTTTGTACCTGTCGACAAAAGTTTCGCGCTGCAATTCGCCGGCAGTGGTTGTGTGCACGTCGTTGAGCCTGAAGGCAGCAACCATTTCAAGGCGTGGGATAAGCTCATATTTTGCTTCCACCTGGAAAACGTTGGCAAAAGATCTGCCTTCCAGGTTATAGATGTATACACTCTGATCGTCTATATCACGGTCGACCACCGCCTGGTTTACAAAGTCGGTGCGGTAGAACTCGGCGCTAAGGCTGAGCTCGCGGCCGAGTATGTCGGCATACTGGGTAATATTGATGCCATAGTTCCAGGCTTCTTCCATTGTTAGCTGTTCCTGGAACACGAACATCCTGGAACTTGCCAGCAGCGACAGGTTCTCAGCAATGATTGTGGGCGAACGGTAGCCTTTCCCTGCCGAAATGCGTATTACTGTCTTAGGCGTGATATCGTATTTAAAGTGCACCCTCGGGGTGAACATGAACCCGAAGAGGTTGTGGTAGTCGGCCCTTGCACCGATCAGCAGGGTGAACTTATCGGGCATTGTCCAGGTATATTCGAAGAATGCCCCGGGGGCATGCTCCACGCGCAGCATGGACGTATCCTGGAACTGCTCGTCGTACCTGTCGAACATATAGCTGACCCCCGTGGTATAGATGTGTTGGGTATTCCCAAAGTACGACTGGAACATCAGGTTACCCTGGTAGCTGTACTGGGTGGCGTTATAGTCGCGCATCCCGAAATAGCTGTCCATGTCGTGCCATACGAATGAGTTGATAAGGGCCATATTGGTTCCCGGGAGGTTATCGAAAAACAGTGCCGATTTCGTAAAAGCTTCGAGCCGCTGTGTTTTTACATCCGTTCCGTAAGGGTTTTCCGGTATGCGTTCCTTGTTGGGATCGTGGTCGAGCTGACCGCCCTGACGGTCTTCGTTCAGGTATTTCACACCGAACTGGGCATGAATATTCCCTTCATCCTCGTACTTCCAGCGGTTGAAAACATGGACCTGCCTCATCAGCGGCATATCCAGGAAATCGTCGTTATTGTGGTCCATTTTGAACGACATGTCCGATGCATGTGCAAACCATGCCGTACTCCAGCGGTCGCTCAGCTTGATGCTGCCGTTGAGGTTACCTTCCACTTTCCCCAGGTGGTTGGCATAGAGGTTCACAAACAGCGGCTCGTGCTCGTCCGGCTTTTTATATTCCACGTTGATCTGTCCTGTGATCGACTCAAATCCGTTCTTCACGGAGGCTGTCCCTTTAGATACCTGGATCGACTCCATCCACGAGCCGGGCACATAGCCCAGGCCGAACGGTGATGCCAGTCCGCGGATGTTAGGCACGTTCTCAACCTGTATCTGGCTGTACTTCCCTTCGAGGCCGAGCAATTTTATGTGCTTGGCACCTGTAACCGCATCGCTGTAAGCCACATCCACCGAAGCGTTCGTTTCGAAGCTTTCGGAGAGGTTACAGCAGGCTGCTTTCTGGAGCTCGCCGATAGTGATCTTCTGTGTGAAGATGGTTTCGGTGCGGGATATATGCGCCCCCGGCACCCTTTCGGCAATCACCACTTCGTTGAGCGTGGTATTGTCGGAGAGGGTTACCTCGAGCCATTCCATGCCCTCAGCCACTTCCAAAGTGTCGTTTTCGAAGCCGATATAGCTTACGATCAGATTAGCGGTATGCGGTTCGCGGTGTTCGGTGTGCGGTAATTTTGAGTTCTGAGTTTTTTTCTCCTCATTTGATGACTGCCGACTGCCGGCTGCCGACTGCCGACTGTCCTCCGGTTCCGGTTTAGGCAAATGAAAGTATCCTTCGTCATCCGTCGCTGTGCCCAGGGTAGTTCCCATCCACAGCAAATTAGCGCCGGGAAGCCCCACCTTTTCGCCTTCGGTGTTGGTGTTGTATATGATGCCGGTTACGTGGCCGTGTTCGTGGTCGTGACCGTTTTGCGCTGACGCGCTGTTAAATAGTAAATAGTAAATAATAAATAGTAAATAGGGGAACAAGATTTTGATATATTTTGCCTTCATAGCTTCCTATTTTCTTTTTTCTTATCCTCTCACTTCTAAAAAAAGAGGTTGAAATTCAATAAATAAAAAATGAAACAGTTGCGTGGACCGGGGATAGTGATTACGCAAATGAAGGCGGTGACAGCTTGAACTGCTGCAGTAATGAAAGCCGTTTGATTGTGTTGGGTGGTGGGAAGAAACCGTTCCGGTCGCTTTCGGTGACCAGTTCAGTATCTTCAATAATTTCGTTCAGGATGATATGATATTCTTTCTCCAGGTCCTTGACAGGAGATTTGAAGCTTAATGTCGTTTTTGAGAAGGTATAAGGCTCAGTGAGCTTGAAGAATTTTACTTCGTCGT
>CAZXWD010000128.1:3308-7790 GCA_964644135.1 uncultured Bacteroidales bacterium
AAACACAAAGATACATACATATGTTCAGATGGCAAGTTAAAGATTGTTAAGAGGGTGTTAACGCGGGAAGAAGAGAGTTTAGAGTTTAGAGCTTAGAGTTTAGAGGGATTTGGGATTTGGGATTTGGAGGTTGTCGATTTTAGCTCATACACCGGGACTCACAACGAATTCATATGGGTTGATTGTTGACCAGGAATTTAAATTGAAAGTCTTTTATTACAAATCATTATATTAGCCCTCGAAAGGATAATTAACCAAAATCTACTATGGACACTTCCCTCGCCCTGGTCGAAGGTGTGATCGTCATGCTTTCGGTCATTCTCCTGGCCGTTTTACTGAAAAGATGGGGCATTCTTCAAAAGGAGCACAGTCTTCTTTTCAGTCGCCTGGTGATCAAGGTGACCCTGCCGGCCTTGATCTTTTCATCCCTGGCCATATCCAGTTTCCACCGTGAATTCCTTATGATGGCGTTGGTCATGGCAGCCGTGGAGGTTGGCACCATACTGCTGGCTCTTCTCGCCGCCAGGGTTCTTAAGCTCGGAAGGGGCGCCACCGGGGCCCTGATCCTGGTCTCTGCCTTTGGAATGACCTCCATGCTCGGGTACCCTCTCATCAGCCAGGTTTTTCCCAACGATCCCCTGGCGTTGGAAAAGGCCGTGGTCACCAGCGAACTGGGCGTCGGGTTGCTGCTGTTCATACTCGGTCCGCTCATCGCCATGTACTATGGCGACTCGGGTGTTGTCAGGAAAGACCTCACCCGGTCGGTGGCCGGCTTCTTCGTCTCACCGGTCTTTATTGCCCTTGTATTGGGCATCGCACTGTCGTTCCTATCAATGAATTCCGGCAGTATTGTCTTTTCCATCATCGACCGGCTGATGGTCCTGGTAGGGGATGCCAACACCCTGCTGGTGGCCCTGGCGGTCGGGCTGGTGATCGAATTCAAGAGTGTCAGGAGCTATTGGCTTTTTATGGCAGTGGCCGTCCTGCTGAAGCTCATCATCAAGCCTGTTATGGCATACCTGCTTTTGAAGCAACCCTTGTTCACGGATATGATGCAACAGATAGTTTTTATCGAGACCGCTTTACCCTCGGCACTGCTGGGCGCTGTTTTCGCCAGGCATTACAACTGCCGTCCCGATTTGGTCTCGATGGCCGTTATGGTAACGTTGGTGCTGAGCGTGGTGACCGTAAGCCTGCTTTTCTGGTTACTGTTTTAAAATCTTCTTATGAACCGATATATTAGATTATCACTCCTGTTCCTGATCCTTGCCTGCAGCTTGCCGGGCTCATCCCAGCCAACGGACAGCCTGTTAAGCCTGCTTTCCCAGGCGGAAGAAAGAGAAAAGGCCGCTATACTCGTCAGCATTGCGGATTTGCTCTTCATGGAAGATCCCCGTGCATCACTCAAATACAGTGAACAGGCAAGGGACCTGGCACTAAAGCATAAAGATGCCGAAACTTTCGCACGCTCACTGGAACTAATCGGCTTTGCCTATTTCTATCTCTACGACTATCGCACAGCCATTGATCATCTGGAACAAAGCCTTCAGAAGTATAATGACTCCGGGGATAAGGACAAACAAGCCAACCTGGAGAAGAACATCGGCCTGTGCTACCTGCAGCTGGGGGAGTTCGGGAAGGCAACGGAATACCTTCAACAGGCAGCAGACAGTTTCCTCGAACAGGATGAGCCCGACAAGCTGGCCGAAACCTATATTAACCTTGGACTGGTCTGTTACCTGGTATCTGATTATATGGGTGCACTGCATCATTACAAAAGGGCTACAGATATTTATACTCAAACAGGCAACCCGGAAATGCAGTCGCAGTTGTACAATCGTATCGGCACGACCTATTATTCCCTGGGGATATACGACAAAGCACTGGGGTATGTGATGGAATCCCTTGCACTGAAAAAAGAGAATGACCTCAGGGGAAAGGCCATCGGCCATAACAACCTGGGCGCCATCTATAAAGACCTGAAAGAACTGGATCTGGCCCTGGAGAATTACCGGATGTCATTGTCTTATTATAGAAGTAGTGGCGACAGCCTGGAAATGCCGCAAGTCCTTACCAACATTGGCGGTATTTGCGCCGGCCGTGGGATGACCGACAGCGCCCTGGCCTACTATCAAAAGTCGGTTAACCTCAGCGAGGCAATCGGTGACGAGATACAGACGGCCCGGACAAAGCATAATATGGCGTTGATATACATGGAACAGGAAGACTTGCGGACAGCCGAAGGTTGTTTCGTCGACTTTCTGGCGTTGAGCAGGAAGACGGGCTACCGGGAAGGGGAGGCACATGCGCTTCTCGGGCTGGGGGATCTTGCACGGAAAAGGGGAGACCAGGAAAAAGCCCGGAGATTCTATGCAGAATGCCTGGAGCTGTCAGACAGCATACAATTTGCAAAGCTCCAGATGATAGCCCACAGCAGCCTTTCAGAGCAGGACGAAGCCACGGGCGATCTCCGGGGGGCACTCCATCATTACCAGATGTACAGCAGGATCAAGGACTCCTTGTATAATGCCGACCGTGCCAGGATCATCTCGGAGATGCAGACCAGATATGAGGTCCAGAAGAAACAGCAGGAGAACAACCTGCTGAAGGCGGAGAATAAGCTCAAGGAAAGGCGCATCAAGGCGTTGTATGCTGTCATTGGAGGGTTTATGCTCCTGCTGGCCGCCATCGCCGTCCTCATATGGCAATACCGCCGCATAGCAAGGGCCAGGAAGATGCTGGCCGAATCCGAAGCGGCCCGCCTGCAAGAGAAGGTTGAGCACCAGGGCCGCGAGCTGGCCACCTCCGCCCTGGCATTAAGCCACAACTTCACCTTGATCAAGAAATTGCTGGAAGACCTCAAATCCCTCATCCCCATGATCAAAGAGGAAGGATTGCCCGTGCTTATGAACATATCCAGGAGTATCCGCCGGCTGGATTCCCACGCTGCCTGGAAAGAATTCGAGATGAGGTTTGAAAACGTCCACACCCAGTTCTATGAAAACCTGACCAAGGAGTTTCCATCTCTCACCGGCAATGAATTGCGGCTGTGCGCCTTCCTCAAACTGGGCATGTCCACCAAGGAGATCTCAGCCTTCACCTTCCAGAGCATCCGGGCCATAGAGGCCGCACGGCTCAGGATGCGTAAAAAATTCAGGCTGGAAAACAGCCAGGACCTTAACATCTTTCTCCAGCAGTTTTAAACAAAGATCAACTGCTTTTTCTCTCCTATAGTAATAAAGTCGTAGTGTTTTTTTTGACAAAGACCAGGTCTGGACAGTATCATTGCCATATAATTTTTTAGCTAACCATCATCACCGGACCAGTGCCAACTTTTTTATTACTAACCATAACCTTGAAAAAAATGAAAAAAATCATTGCCTGCATTTTCATACCAATGATAATGCTAATCACAATCATGGCCCCCTCCTGCAAGAAATCCGAGGAAGAGCCTCCCGGCAACGAAGAGGTGCTCGGGGACGCGCAACTTCCTTACTCCTATCCCGACTGGATGAAGCAAATAGACGACAGCAGGTATATTTCGATGATCACTATCCCCGGCACCCATGACTCGGGTGCTGATCTTCACACCTCGCAGCAGGGCTCCTTTGGGAAGGACGAGGTCATATGCCAGCACTATTATCTCAGCAATCAAATGAAGCTTGGCGTCCGGTGGTTTGACGTGCGCCTCAGGCTGGATGACGGAGACCTTCTTGTCTACCACTGGCACTATTACCTCCACAAGACGTTCAACAACCTCCTCTCCTCGGCGATAGATTTCCTGAATGCCCATCCCTCTGAAACACTGGTCTTCATGATAAAACAGGAGTATTCCTCCGAGCCGGACCATGATTTCGCTTCAGCCGTTTACAATTATCTCAAGGGACATTCCTCCGATATGAGCCGGTATTTCCTGGAAGAAAGGATACCGCGCATGGAAGAGGTGCGAGGAAAGATCATTATTGTCAGAAGATTTGCAAATGGCCTTACCCATCCCCTGGGCATATACATGAACTGGGATGATAATACGACCGGTAAAATGTATTACGGAACGGGAGCGGATTATTATGTGCAGGATCATTATTCACTTGTAACCGTCGATTATTCCACCAAAATCTCAGAGATAAAGAATTGTATCGAAAAAGCCCATAATCACGCCAATACAGGTACTTTTTACCTGAATTTTACCAGTGGGGAGGAGGCACCCTGGACAAAGTTGCTATACACAGCGGACCAACTCAATGGCCCCATCGAAAGCTATTTAAGGGCACATCCGACCTGGAGACACCTGGGGATCATCATGGTGAACTTTGCCGGTGGTGCGGATTACAGTTGGGACGAAAGTTTAAAGAGCGGGAGGCCTATCGCGCAAAATTTTGTTAAGGAGATCCTTCACCATAATGACTTTGGATACGAGGAGGTTACCATCGGCAACCAGGTATGGATGAAGAAAAACCTGAACGTTTCCTATTACCGTAACGG
>CAZXWD010000129.1:0-7695 GCA_964644135.1 uncultured Bacteroidales bacterium
CACGGATTTCCCCGTAACACCGTTACACCGTAACATTTTATCCTCCGTAGCGAAGCGAAGGAGGACCGTAGCATCCATTTTCCTTAGAATTATTTTAAATATCTAAAAAATTTCATTATTAATTTGGTATTAATTTGGAAAAAGCATCATAATTTCCGTAGCTTTGAATACCCAAAAACCCGAAATCATGAAGAACTTCGCCAGTCTCCACTGCTTATTCTGAATATTGGTTTTTCCTCATCCGGTTAAGGGTCAATGGGTTAGTTTGATTAATAATAATTAACCCGGTATAATAATGAAGTCATCGATTCATCTTGTGATTGCTGACTCCAGTGAAGTGTTTATTGAAGGAATCAAATCCTGGTCGAAAGGTTTTGTAAACATCGTACTTTTAGGGATATGCAGGGATTGGAATGAACTGAACGATTTTACAAACAACACTAAAGAACAAATTGTTGTCATTACCCAGTGCAAATGGTTGCAGCATACCAGCAAAACTGAAATAGAGGAGTTCCTTACCTACCACCAGAACATCAGGATAGCTGCCTTTTGCAGCAACAAAAAACGAAAACAGATACTCACCCTTATGGATGCCGGTGTATGTGGTTTTTTTAACCCCGGTACCGGTCAGGAAGAATTTATTTACGGCCTGATGGATGTGGCTCACGACCAGAACTTCATTTCAGAAGGCCTGAAGGGAATTATTCAATCCGCTCCCGGTTCTTTCAATAAAAACCTCAGGAAAACAGCAACAAATAATCTTCACTTCTCAGGAAATTAGGAAGATCAGGCCTTTTCAGCAATTATAAAGGTCCAGTTGTCGTCGCTGCGCTGCCGGCACAGTGCCTCAAGATAACCGGCAGCTTTCCCGAGTTCTTCCCCGGCAATACGTTTAGAAATATCTTCCTTATCAAGCAGGTCGGTAACACCATCGCTGCATACAAGGATTCGGTCGTTCTTCCGAACACTTTTTATTTCGTGATACGAATGCCCCGACGGACGGTGCGAGCCCATGATGCAATTGGTCAGAGTGCCTTTCCTTGATTCATATTCCAGCGTGCCTTTCTTTAACAATCCTTCATTCACCAGTTCCGTAGCAAGATTATGATCGCGGCTCATGAATTCGATCTCTCCCTTCCTGAAAAAATAGATCCTTGAATCGCCGGCCCATAAGCAACATACGTGCTTTTTACCGGCATAAGCCATCGCAAGGGTGGTGCCCATACCCTTAAATTTCGGATTCTCCCGTATGAAAGCGCTGAAAGTATATTCAAGGCTGTTGATCAGGTTATCACAGTAGTGGTCGTCTTTATGCCTGAGGACATGCGAAATAAAATAGATCTTGACTGTCCTGACAGCCAGTTCCGCTGCTACACGGCCGAAATTATGGCCGCCCATCCCGTCGCAGACAACCAAAAGCAGCCGGCCACCGTCAAAAACCTGTGCAAGGTGCCGGTCCTCGTTGTGCTCCCGGTTCCCTTTACCTGTGGCATATTTTATTTTCCATTCTTCTGCCATATACTAAATTTAATGAATTTCAGGCTATTATGCAAGTATTTTTCTGTGAAAAAGTACGATGCCCATACATTATACCGGATCAACCCATTTTACCGGTTCCTCAATTAATGTATTAGTCATCAAGCTGTTAACAGAACGTTAAAAACACCATAAAACAGCTTTATAACTTTTTTTCTGCTTTGAATTGTTGTAATTTTATTTCTGTCAAACTCTTTCTGGTAACATTCCGGATCAAAAAAAATGAATCATGAAAACAAAAAGGTTAATTCTGCTTGTTCTGTGTGCAGTTTTCTCATCAACCATCTTTGCTCAAAAGAAAGATGTCCCCGTTGCAGTTTCATCTATAAGTTCAGAAGAAATCCAGCCCTTCAGCCAGGGGACCTGGCGCTATGACCTTAAACAGGTACTCGGCGGTGAGTTCGGCAGTGAAAAGGTTAACGGTGAAAAAAGTGAAAACTACATAAATGGCAACCTCGACATTGAGGCCGACTACTTCGTGATCGACAACCTGGCCGTGGGAGCCCGTATTTACAGGGATTGCTACAGGAGCAAAGATGTTGGCGATGATATCTCACGTGATGCGGAAACCCAATTCTTTGTTAACGTGGCCTATGGCCGGCAGTTCAATAATTTCAACCTGATGGGAAAAGTAAGTGCTGGCATTGGAAAATATAATTACAAGTATAAGGCAGGAGGTGGTTCGGAATATACTTCCGAGTATTCTGAAAACCTGTTCGACCTTAAAGCTTCGGTCATCAGTCCCATTAAAGTTGATAATAATTTCTTTCTTTCCCCTGAAATAGGCTACCAGTTTTCCTCCAGTAAGGAAGGTGACTGGAAATACACTGAGAGCGGCGTTTTCCTTGGACTCAATCTCGATCTGTTCTTCAGGTGTGATGATTACTTCTGCGACATCGGGAATGATTTCTCAAGGCCTGCCAACAGGTACAGGCAAAGCACCACAGTTATCGGCTCCCGTACAAATTTCTACCTGAATACCGGAACTGCGAAAGACACCTATCCCGGCGAAATGGGCGAAGAAATGGAAGATAAATACGGCTTCACCAATTCAGGCCTGACGGCCAATGGTTATTATTATGTGATCGACAACGTTGCGGTAGGACTTGGACTGGGTTTCAACATATCCAATGAAAAGCAGAAGGATTATGATTATAATTACAATTCCTGGTATTTCGATATTATGCCGAAAGCTATGGTGAACCTGCCGGTAGATGACAAGGCCCTGCGAAACCTTTTCCTTGATGCAGGCATTGGTTTCGGAACACAGCAAAGAAAAATCGAGGACATGGCCGAGGAAGCAACTACCAACTACAGCCGCCTGAGCTACACTGTGGGGATTGGCTATAATTACTTCATCACCGGGAAATCATGCATAACACCTTACATCAATTACAACGGCCTCTCAAGAAAAGACAAGACAAATGATGTGAAAAGGGCATGGTCGGGCCTGGGACTGGGCATTGCATGGAATGTCCACCTGCCCGCACAGCAAGTCAGGTAGCTGATGCTTTCTGCAATAGCCGGAAATTATTTTTAAATCAATAATGAAAACAGTGCTTTTTTTTGACTACTTTGCGGCGCCAATTGTATCTATTCTTATAAATATATTCATGTGTCATGAGTGAAAAAATCCTTGTTCCCATAGATTTTACTGATCTTTCTGAAAAGGTCATTGAACAGGCATCGCTGATAAGCGCCGGTTCAGGATTACAAATGGTGCTTTTGCACATAGTAAAGAGCGACAACGAAAAAGAAGAAGCCAGGATGAAAATGGAAGAGTTTGTTGCGAATCACAGCAGTCCCGAAGTATCAGCATCAGAGATGCTGATTAGGGCCGGATCCATTTTCAATGAAATCCCCGGCGAAGCAAAAGATTCTGCCTATAAGATGATGATAATTGGCACACACGGCATCAAAGGGCTTAAGCAAAAGCTGATCGGAGCCGACATCATCAAAATAGTTGCGAAAAGCGCCGCACCCTGCCTTGTAATCCAAAACGATTACCCGGTAAAACATGAATTCAAAAAGATAATCCTTCCTGTGGCCAGCCACGAAGGATATAACAAACTGGTGGATTCAGCCTGTTTCCTGGCATCCGCCTTCGGCGCTGAAGTACATCTTTTTTCGATTGAAAAACCAGGCTATGAATGGCCTGACTCTATTAAAAGCAACATCCATATCGCCAGGCAAAAGATCGAAAAGCACAAACTGGTGCTTAAGCGCACCAAGGAAAAGCAGACAGTTCTTTCAGTGGGCTATGCCCGGCAAACCCTGCTATATTCGGAGCAGGAAAATGCTGACCTGATCGCCGTTATGGCCGTATCGTCCGATGAATATCACTACTTTGCAAACCAGGACAAAGAAGATCTGGTAAACAATGATCAGGGTATACCCGTGCTGTTTGCAAGCGATAAAGAACAGTATTGATAAGAACACCCTTTACCGTCTGAAAACTCTGTTCCACCAGCGCTTTCATTCCGGTGCACTTTTTCGAACACTTAGTGTTTGTAATCGTACACCAAAAATGTATATCAGCCTTCTTACCATAACCTATATTATTGATATACATTAATTTACAGATAATGGCATGTACGTTGTTCAAACATGGATAACTAAAAACCAAAAACAATGTTCTTCCATTATCTAAAGATCACTTTCAGGAACATCCTGAGGCAGAAAGGGTATTATTTCATAAATGTTGCCGGACTGGCCATAGGAATAGCAGCCGGTATCCTGATCCTGCTGTATGTATTCCATGAAATGAGCTATGATAAGTTTCACGAAAAAGCCGATCGTACTTACCGCCTTGCTGTTGATGCGCTGATCGGGAATACAGAGATACAACAGACCTATACACCAGCCCCCATGCCAAGGGCACTGTACAATGAGTTCCCTGAAATAGAACATATTACAAGGACAACACACTACTGGGACAATGAGGTTAGCTACGGCGACAAGATCTTTGTTGAAAACAGGGTTTGCGCAGTCGACTCCACATTCTTCAAAATATTCACTTTCAATTTCTTACAAGGCGATCCCGAAGGATGCCTTGATGATCCCAATGAGGTTGTTATCACTAAAGAGATTGCCGGTAAATATTTCCAGGATGAAAATCCAATCGGAAAAGTGCTCACATTTAACGATGAAAGACAATTCAAGGTAACAGCAGTTGTTGAGGGGTTGCCTTCCAATTCCCACATGCACCCCGAGATCATGACCTCGCTCGTCTCATACGAGGGGTTTTATAATTCGGAGGCCTGGTTCAACAATAATTTTCTGACCTATATAACGCTGAAAGAGAATGCTTCGATCAGTTCGTTGGAAGAGAAATTCCCTGATTTTGTCAGAAAATACATGTTGGACGAGAGTGTTGTTGAAAACTGGGGCACCAGCGGTAATTACTGGAGGTATTATTTCCAGCCCCTCACCGAAATCCACCTTACTTCAGATATCAGCGGTGAATGGGAGGCAAACGGAGACAAAGAAAATGTTTACATATTCCTTGCAGTGGCCCTTTTCATCCTTCTCATAGCCTGTGTGAATTTCATGAACCTCACAACTGCGAGGTCGGCCAACAGGGCGAAAGAGGTAGGAATAAGGAAGGTGATCGGCTCTACCCGGTCGAAACTCATAAACCAGTTCCTGGGTGAATCGATGATCACGAGTTTTATGGCTCTTATACTGGCCGCCATCATTGTAGAGATTGTCCTTCCATCGTACAACCGCCTTGTAGGCAAAAGCCTCGACCTGGATTACGTGACCGACTGGTGGATGCTCCCGGTGCTTCTCGGCCTTGCAGTCATTGTTGGCCTCATCAGCGGAAGCTACCCTGCTTTCTACCTTTCGCGTTTCAGGCCCGCTACCGTCCTCAAAGGGACCCTTCGGAAAGGGTCGGGAAACAAAATGCTGCGGAGCATCCTTGTGATCTTTCAACTTGTGATCTCAGTCAGCCTGATAATAGCCACTATAGTCATGTACAGGCAACTGGTGCTCCTGCAGGACAAAAACCTTGGATTCGACAAGGAAAACGTGCTTGTTATACGGAATCCCCAGTCGCTCGGACAGAATATTGAGCCCTTCATCAATGAACTTAAGCAGAATCCTGCCATTGAAGAGGTTTCCCTATCGCACAGGGTACCCGGTGTACGTTTCAACAATATCGGTTTCAGCGCCGAAGAGGTTGAAGAATCCTTTACTATGAACCTGTGTGTGGTGGATACTGAATTTGATGATGTGATGAAACTGGATATGGCCGAGGGGCGGTTCTTCAGCAAGGATTTCGGCACCGATACCACAGCTATGGTGATAAATGAGGCAGCGCTGGAACTATTGGGCTGGGAAGACCCTGTCGGGAAAAAAGTTTACGATATGTCGGATCAGGTGAACACGTTTCACGTGATAGGCGTCGTTGAAAACATCCGCTATGAATCGATGCACATGAAAGTAAGGCCAATGGCCCTGGTACTGCTTGAAGGTCTGTACGGATGGGATTATGAATATCTCTCCATAAGGTATGTTCCGGGAAAAGCCCTGGAAACAATTAATTATGTTGAGGATACCTGGAATTCCTATTCACCGCAATTACCGGTGGATCATACTTTTCTCGATAAAGTGTACAATTCATTATACAACAATGAAATGCAGGCCCGCACGGTGCTGATGGTCTTTGCCGGACTGGCCATTTTCATTGCATGTTTGGGGTTGCTGGGGCTGGCTTCGTTCATGGCTGAGCAGCGGCGGAAAGAGATCGGGGTAAGGAAAGTTTTCGGCGCCTCCATTGAAAACATTTACAGCCTGCTCTCAAAAGAGTTCATCAAATGGGTGGCCATTGCGAATATCATTGCCTGGCCCCTGTCGTGGTGGGCGCTTGATAACTGGCTGAACAACTATACTTACAGGGTAAGCCTGAGCTGGTGGATATTCCTGCTGGCAGGACTTGTGACACTGGCTGTGACGATCCTCATAACAAGTTACCAGGGCTTCCGGGCTGCCAATACAGACCCGGTAAATGCCCTCAGGTACGAGTAATTTTCTGGTCTTTTATTTCTTAATCACTCTACAAATAAATACTTTATAAAAAGTGTTGCAATCGGCTTCATTTCAAGTTAAATTTGCCTGCAAAATATATTTATAATGGAACCAAACGAAAATCAACCTGTTAGAAGGCCTTTAAACGCCAAAACCCTTGTATTCGGATTGATCGTCATTGCCCTGGGGCTCATCTGGCTCCTGAGGAATACCGGGGTCGTATCTGAAAATGCCTGGGATTATATTTTTTCCTGGGAAATGTTGCTCATAGCACTGGGTGTTATCTCCCTTTTCAATGAAAGAGGAAAGTTCTGGGGTATCATCCTGATTGCCATAGGAGGGTTTTTCCTGTTATCGGACTTCTATGATTTCCCCATCACTTTCAGAAGGGTTTTCTGGCCTGCACTTCTTATCCTGGGAGGTATTTACCTGATCTTTGGCACAAGAAGGTATTTCACTAAAAGGGATATTTCCGAAAGCGAAAAAAAATCTGATTATATAGACGAAGTTTCGATTTTCGGGGGAGGCGACAAGAGATTCAAATCTGATAGTTTCAGGGGAGGACAGGTTGTGAGTATTTTCGGCGGCTCGAACATCGACCTCACACAGTGTAAACTGGCCGAATATGCGGAAATAGAGGCCACATCCATCTTCGGCGGGTCTAACCTGATGATACCGGCTGAATGGAATGTACGGCTTGAAACAACCAATATTTTCGGGGGGTTTGGGGATAAACGCCCGCAGGCTGAGATCGATACCTCGAAAACTCTTGTCATAAGGGGGCTGTCACTGTTTGGTGGCGGCGAGCTGAAAAGCTGATATCCTGCTATTATTAACGGATTTTTCGGTTTATTTAATGATCATTGTGGTTCAATGTGTCATTGTGACATTGTGGCTGATCCCTTTTTTGCCACGAAGACACAAAGGCACTAAGCACCACAATGTTTTATATTTCAATGTATCAGTCGAATCAATAATTAGGGAATAATTATTAAGAGAAATATTTAATTAAACCAAACAACTCGTTATTATCGTTTAATTCTTTGCGACCTTTGTTGTTTATAAAAGATGGAGATGTCCTTCCTTGAGGTCATAAATATCATCGTTATCCTGGTAGTAATCGCGGTA
>CAZXWD010000130.1:0-2378 GCA_964644135.1 uncultured Bacteroidales bacterium
AATTCTGAATTTTGAATTCTAAATTGTTTTTTCAATCTCTTAGCTTTTAGCTCTAAACTCTAAGCTCTAAGCTCTCAACTCTCGAGCACTTCAGCCATTTTACTGCCGATCTCGGCGGGGGAATCGACCACATGGACGCCACACTCTTTCAGGATGGCTTTTTTGGCCTGGGCGGTGTCTTCCTTGCCGCCTATGATGGCACCGGCATGGCCCATGCGGCGCCCTTTAGGGGCTGTGGCGCCTGCAATGAAGCTTACAACAGGTTTGGTACCGTTATCCTTGATCCAGTAGGCTGCTTCGGCCTCCATGGTACCACCGATCTCTCCTATCATCACTATACCTTCGGTATCAGGGTCGGCCATGAGAAGTTTGATGGCATCGAGGGTGGAAGTGCCGATGATGGGGTCACCACCGATACCTATTGCCGTTGTTTGCCCCAAACCAATTTTAGTGAGCTGGTCAACAGCTTCGTAGGTAAGGGTCCCTGAACGGGAAACTATGCCGATCTTGCCTGGCTTGTGTATGAAGCCCGGCATTATGCCAACTTTAGCCTCGCCGGGAGTGATCACGCCGGGACAATTAGGCCCTACCATAACACAATCCCTGCCGCTGAGGTATTCTTTTACCTTGATCATATCGTTTGTGGGGATCCCTTCGGTGATGGTAACGATGACCTTTATGCCTGCCTCGGCTGCTTCCATAACGGCATCGGCTGCAAACGGAGGCGGAACAAAAATGACTGATACATCAGCGCCGGTTTCCTTCACGGCATCGGCAACCGTATTGAACACAGGTTTTCCGAGATGCTTAGTGCCGCCTTTGCCGGGGGTCACACCTCCAACAACGTTAGTACCGTATTCTATCATTTGCCCTGCATGAAAGGTCCCTTCCTTACCCGTGAACCCCTGCACGATGATCTTTGATTCCTTGTTGACGAGAACGCTCATTTTATGTAATGAATTGATGTTTGTTGATTTACCGGAAATGGCATTAAAGCGGCAAAAATACAAAATAGTAAATAATGGATAGTTATCGATTATCAATTATCGATTATCAATTATCGATTATCAATTATCAGTGATCAGTGATCAGTTGGCAGTCACCAGTAAGTTCTGAATTCTGAGTTATCCGCGTCATCCGTGTTCCATTAGCTGTTGGCTGTTAGCTTTTGGCTGATGGCCTGTATGAGACGGGTCCGATTCACGATTCACGACTCACCACTCACGATTCACACTTCACACTTCACACTTCACATTTGTACCGACCCAATAATTAAACACTAAACACTACCTTATTGTATTACCTTTGCTTCTAACAATCGGCCTAGTCATGGACCATTTCAACTCTGACACAATCTGCGCCCTTGCGACCCCTCCCGGACAGGGGGCCATTGCAGTGATCAGGCTTTCGGGGGAAAAAGCACTTGATATCGGGAATGAAGTTTTCAGGCTAAAAAAGAAAAGCGGAAAGCTGCAGGATTTCAATGGGTATACAATCCATTTCGGGACAATCGTAAGGGATGATGAAATAATAGATGAGGTGCTGGTGAGCCTTTTCAGGAAACCCAATTCCTATACCGGTGAAGACCTGCTGGAGATCTCCTGCCATGGTTCTGTCTATATTCAGCAGAAGATAACAGAACTTCTTATTGAGAAAGGTGCCCGTCACGCCGAGCCGGGAGAGTTCACCCTCAGGGCCTTTATGAACGGAAAGTTCGATTTGTCGCAGGCAGAGGCCGTTGCCGACCTGATAGCTTCATCCTCAAAGCGTTCGCACGACCTTGCCATGGACCAGATGCGCGGCGGGTTCTCTGAAAAGATCAGGGACCTGCGGAAAAAACTGGTCGATTTTGCATCACTGATAGAGCTTGAACTCGATTTCAGCGAAGAGGATGTGGAGTTTGCCAACAGGGAACAGCTTGTAAACCTTCTTGAAGAAATGAAAAGAGAGATCGGGGAACTGGTCAGCAGCTTTTCCATAGGAAATGTACTGAAAAGGGGCATTCCGGTAGCCATCATCGGGGAACCGAACGTGGGCAAGTCCACTTTGCTTAATGCCATCCTGAACGAAGAGCGGGCCATTGTTTCCGAGATCCCCGGAACAACCCGCGACACCATTGAAGACACCATTATCCTGAAAAATTACATATTTCGTTTCATCGACACTGCCGGGCTCAGGCATTCGTCGGACCAGGTGGAAACCATCGGGATCGGAAGAACCTATGAAAAGATCAGGCAGGCGAAGATCGTGCTGTATGTTTTTGATGTGAGCGAGGTGGATTGTGAGGACGTTAAGATGAAGCTGGAAGAGATTGGCAGTCGGCAGTCGGCAAACTTTGAACCTCCCGAACACGAGGATAATAATGCTCAGGAGCTCAG
>CAZXWD010000130.1:2478-7195 GCA_964644135.1 uncultured Bacteroidales bacterium
AGTCGGCAAACTTTGAACCTCCCGAACACGAGGATAATAATGCTCAGGAGCTCAGAAGCTCAGAAGCACAGAAGAGTGAAAAAAAATTCATACTCGTGGCTAATAAAATGGATCAGTTGATGGAGGCGCCGAAGCATTTGAAGGAGTTTTTAGAGATGGAGTGTTTGTTTGTTTCCGCAAAGCGAAAGGAGAACATCAACCTGATCACCGAAAGCCTGGTGGATGCCGTTAAAGAGCTCGATATCAGCGACACCACCCTGGTTTCAAACATACGACACTACGATGCACTTGCGAAATCGAAGGAAGCCGTTGAATCGGTTATCAAGGGCCTGGAGGACAACATCCCGTCCGACCTGCTGACAGTGGATATCCGCACAGCCCTGCACCACCTTGGTGAGATCACGGGAGAGATCACTACTGACGAGATCTTGGGGAATATTTTTAGTAAGTTTTGTATCGGAAAGTAAGTGAGACTAACTTTTTAGGAGCGCAGCGAACTAAAAAGTCTAAGTCGAACTTATCCCGACGAGCGGAGCGAGGAGGGATCTGTGTGCACCGTAGCAAAAGAATTTTTATCTGCTGTAGGCTGAAAGCTGAACTTTTTAGTGAAGGCTACAATGCTATAACCGACAATCCTAATCGTATTTCACAAATAAACTATAATAATAATTATTTTTCATGTGATGTAATCGTTTTTCATATCTTTGGTAAGAATAATTCATAAAATGCCATGAGTAATAATCAATACTCACAGGAAGTAACTGTTTTTCATGACAGGACTGCTCCAGAAAAAGGAATACTTGCTGGTTATGCTGCCCTTATTGCTGCTCATGACCTTAAAGTTCCCATTCCTGAAAGAGTTGCCCTGATCAGTGAAAAGCATAAACGATACAGAACGGATGAATGGGAAGTATTTACACCTCGTCACAAACCCGAAGATAGCCTGGCGGGACACATGACTTTTGCATTGAAATACGAAGGTGTTGACCTGGGAGTTCTCCAGGCTCTGTTTAGCAAGGTTGCAGGTAATGATATAACAGCGATTATTGAGCAGGAACCGACCAGCCAGTATGCAAGGCGCATCTGGTTCTTTTATGAGTGGTTAACAGGGGAAACCCTTACTGTTCCGGATATAAAAACCGGGAACTACGTAAATGCCCTCGACGAAAAGTTGCAATACCCCGGTCCCCGGGAAAATTCACCCCGTCACCGGGTCCGGAATAACCTTCCGGGTGTTAAGGATTTTTGTCCGCTTATCAGAAGAACAGAAAAGCTGGAGGCATACATTGCTGCAAAGCTGAATGAAAAGCTGGATAATTCGTTAAGTCAGGTTCGCCGCGACCTGCTCATGCGGGCGGCGGCATTTGTACTCCTGAAAGACTCAAAGGCCTCCTACGCCATTGAGGGTGAAAGTCCGCCCCAAAACAGGATACAACGGTGGGGCAAAGCCATCGGTCAGGCTGGCCGGAACCCTTTATCGAAGGAAGAACTGTTAAGGCTGCAACAAATCGTCATTGAAAATCCAAGATTCACAAAATACGGATGGAGAACTGAAGGTGGTTTTGTTGGAGAACATGACAGAGATCACGGCACACCGATTCCTGATCATATATCAGCCCGGTGGCAGGACCTCCCTCAACTGATCGATGGCTTAATTGAAACGAAACAAAAACTTCAGGGTTCCGGATTTGATGCAGTTTTAGAGGCTGCCATGGTGGCATTTGGCTTTGTGGTTATCCACCCATTTGTCGACGGGAATGGAAGAATTCACCGTTACCTGATCCATCATGTGTTGTCACGCAAAGAATTCACGGGAAAAAGTCTGATTTTTCCGGTTTCCGCTGCTATCCTTGAACGAATTGACGAATACCGTGAAGTACTTGAACATTACTCTTTACCAAGATTGGACCTGATCGAATGGCAGCCAACAGCAGATAATAATGTGGAGGTGTTAAATGACACTATCGACTTGTACCGGTATTTTGATGCCACCGAAATGGCTGAATTTCTGTACAGTTGCGTGGAACAAACCATCGATAAGATCATACCCCTCGAAGTAGACTACCTGCATAAATACGATGAGTTTAAGCATAAAGTCGAACAGACATACGAAATGCCCGACAAGATGATTGCCTTGCTGGTGAGATTCCTGGAACAGGGAGATGGGAGATTATCCAAAAGAGCAAAAGAAAAAGAATTTGAGAAGTTAACAATAGAAGAAGTGAAAGATATAGAAGGACTCTATAAAGATGTATTTCAACCTTTAATTAGATCATAGCGCAAAGCGGTAAGAAAAGCAGGGATAGCGGAGCAAGGAGCAAGGAACTGTTAGCAAAGGTTATAAAGACAAAAAAGCAATAAAAAGGATGAGAAAGGGTTTAAAGAAAACTTTATTTACTGTCATTTACATCCTTGTGATCGTAACTCTATTCGAAATTTTACCGTTCCTGTTCTCACCTCTGTTCCTGAACACCTCCTACTCCAGGAAAAACCTGAAAAATGAATTAAGAAAGGAATGGGATATCTATGACAAAACCGGCCGGCAGGGTGCCAAAAGACAAACTCAGTTCAAGGCCGACAGATTGATCCATCCTTACCTCGGCTTTGTCCATGAGCCCTACAACAGCTATAACAGTTTCGGATTTCCGGGACCGGAACCCATTTCCTCCAATTTAAAAGATACCATTGTTGTTTGCCTGACAGGTGGTTCCGTTGCAAAACTGTTGTACCAGATCTCAGGGGATTACTTAGCCGGGAAGTTGAAAGAGATCAACGCTTTTAATAATAAGCCGGTAAAGCTGGTTTCAGTGGCACTGGGAGGTTTTAAACAGCCACAGCAACTGCTGGCCCTGAACTACCTGTATACATTAGGCGCCGGTTTTGACGTTGTAATAAATCTTGATGGTTTCAACGAGATAGTCTTGCCTTACAGTGATAACCTGGCACTGAACATCCATCCCTCCTATCCCCGGCACTGGGACCTTCTGTCGAGGCACAGCCTGAACGTGGAAGAGCAGTTGCACCTGGCACACCAGGCAGAAGCCAGGCAGGAGAAAGAGCGTTTGGCAAGATTCTTCGTGAAATCAAAACTGGAATACAGTAATTTGGGATTGTTTCTCTGGAAAGTGCTTGATAATAAAAAGGTGAGTGAAATCATCGAAGCCGACAGGAAACTGAAAGAGACACTTGAAATGGAAATCGCCCAGTATCAAACTACCGGTCCGCCTTTACCATTCAGCGACACCCTTGAATATTTCGATCAGCTCGCGGAATACTGGAAAAATGCTTCGTTGCTGATGGGTAAGCTCGCCAGATCAAATGACTTTGTGTACTTCCATTTTTTGCAGCCCAACCAGTATGTACCCGGTTCAAAGACCCTCACCAGAGAAGAGCAGGAAATTGCATATGTGAAAGGTCCTTTTCTGTATAAAACGGCTGTTCAACAAGGGTATTCCTTTCTTATCAATAATGGTAAAGAGTTAACCGATGAGAACATCAACTATGCCGATCTGACCATGATGTTCAAAAACACTCCGGAAACTGTTTACAATGATGAGTGCTGCCATTTCAATGAACATGGATATGAGATCATCTCCGACTCCATTGCTGAGTATATCTCAAAACATTTTCACGAAAGAAAGTTGAGCGGTGAGTATTGAAAACTCCAAATCCCAAATTACAAACCATCTCAAAACTAAACACTGAGCACTGAGCACTGAGCGCTATTAAAAGAAATGGTGACACTAAAGCGATTTAGTTACTGAAAATTTATACCTTTGTGCTTTGAAACGGAAAAAAGGATCGTATGGGACTTAATAAAGGCTATGTCAGAAAAATCAACAAAAAGGAATTTAAGGAAAGCATTTACGACTATACCTTCAACAAGGAATGGAAATATAAAGGCGACCAGCCTGCGGTGATCGATTTCTATGCCGACTGGTGCAAGCCTTGCAAAGTGATTTCCCCTATCCTCAATGAATTATCGGAAGACTACAAAGGCCAGGTAAAATTCTACAAGCTCAGCACTGAGAAAGACCCGCAGGTGGCAAAAGTTTTCGGTATCAAAAGCATTCCCACTTTATTATTTATCCCAATCGAGGGCAAGCCTGTTTTTGTAAAGGGGGCTCAGTCAAAACATATGATCAGGAAGAATATAGAAAAGATCCTGCCGGGAGCGAAGAAAGGGTTTTCGCTAAAGAATATTTTCTCAGGCAAACGGTAAGGGGAGCGCAGAGTAGAAAATAAGAGGTTAGGAGGTTAAGAAAATAAGAATAGGGGAAAAAGGCTAAGAAGCGGAGTAGAAAATTAGAGGGGAATGGGGGCTTTCCCAAAATAGGTGTGAGATCCCTGCCTTCGCTTTGCTCCGCTGACAGAAATTTTCAAAGTGCAATGATGATGAAAGCTGAGCAAAGCTTAGCAGGGATGACAGTATATGGTTATTATATGAAAAGCGGCGCGGCACCTCTTAAAAAATCAAACAAGGCGTGCCGCGCCGCTTTATTTATTTACCCTATCCGAATATCATCCCGCATAGCCTGAGCTCTGATATTGAATCTTCAGGCCGGGCAGAATGCAGCGAAGGCGTAGTGCGGGATCCCCAGGCTTTCCGGAATTGATCTCTTTCATCCCTGCCTGGTCTCTGCCTCTCAGCCCCTCCGCTCCTCTTCACCTCTTCCCCTCCTATTTTCTTAACCTCTTATTTTTCGCTTCACGCTTC
>CAZXWD010000131.1:0-7102 GCA_964644135.1 uncultured Bacteroidales bacterium
GACGTTTTTACTGAAACAGGTCTTGTTGCAAGGGCAGCAGTGCCTTCAGGGGCATCCACGGGAGTTCACGAAGCTGTTGAACTGCGGGACGGCGACAAAGGGATTTATCTTGGTAAGAGCGTTCACAAAGCTGTCCATAATGTGAACAACGTGATCAGCGATGAGCTGATTGGCTATTATGTGAACGAACAGAACATGATAGACCAGCGGATGATAGAGCTGGACGGGACGCCCAACAAATCGAAACTGGGCGCCAATGCGATCCTTGGTGTATCGCTGGCCGTTGCAAAAGCCGCAGCCATGGAGACAGGCCAGTACCTGTACCGTTATGTAGGCGGTGTTAATGCAAATACCCTTCCTATCCCGATGATGAATATCCTGAACGGAGGTTCGCATGCCGACAACAGCATCGACTTCCAGGAATTCATGATCATGCCCATAGGCGCTTCCACCTTCAGCGAAGCCCTGCAAATGGGTGCCGAGGTGTTCCATAACCTCAAGGCTGTGCTCAAGAAAAAGGGCCATTCAACCAATGTGGGTGATGAAGGCGGTTTTGCCCCCAACCTTGCATCCAATGAAGAGGCCATTAAGGTTGTGCTTGAAGCTATCGAGAAAGCAGGGTACAAGCCCGGTGAAGATATCTACATTGCCCTCGACCCGGCCGCATCGGAATATTATTTGAAGGATGAGAATGTTTATCATCTCAAATGGTCGACCGGCGATAAGCTTACCCCTTCAGAAATGGTGGATTTCTGGAAAGACTGGGTTAAAAAATACCCCATCATCTCAATAGAGGATGGTATGGATGAAGACGACTGGGACGGCTGGAAACTTATGACCGATGCCATGGGCAAGGATGTGCAGCTTGTGGGCGATGACCTTTTCGTTACCAATACTGAAAGACTGTTGGATGGTATAAACAAAGGTGTTGCCAACTCAATCCTTATAAAGGTAAACCAGATAGGCACACTCACCGAAACCATCAATGCTGTGAACATGGCCTATACCAATGGCTATACAGCAGTTATAAGCCATCGCTCAGGCGAAACAGAAGACACTACCATTGCCGATCTGGCCGTAGGGCTGAACACTGGCCTGATCAAGACCGGTTCGGCAAGCCGTTCCGACAGGATAGCCAAGTACAACCAGTTGCTAAGGCTCGAAGAGAGGCTTGGAAGCACGGCTTATTACCCCGGAAAGGATTTCAGGTTTGTGAAATAGTCACATCATCATATACAGGAGATTCTTGTACCACTGATTTGCTCATTGCAAACAGGAGCCATTCAGATTGAATGAAACGGCTATTGACTTTTCAAGATTACCTTGTTGATCCATTTGTTCATATCAGGGGCCAGTTTTGAAAAGTACACCACCAGGAAAAAAACAATTGTAAAAAGGCCTGATCGAACTGTGAAATCTAGATAGATATTTGAGAAGGCGGGTATCAGGGCTGAAAGTACATATGCTGCACCAGAAATGATAAGCACATAAAGGTATCGTAAATTGTAGGGATTTAGTCCGAATCTGGCTTTTATCAGGAAAAACCTGAGAATACTTATAATAAGTTTTGACAGAAACGCCGCAATAGCTGCACCTGCAAGCCCTATCCTTGGTATCAATGTAATGCTAAATACAATTACCAGCACAATCAATATAACTTGAAAAAATGTGCTGTATCTGTAATATCTTGAATTTGCAACGATATTTCTTCCCGCACCTGTAGCCATATCAATAAGATTCATGCAACCGATAATGATCAGGACACTCTTTCCTTGTGAATACTCTGGGGGAAGAAAGCTGAATATATTCTCAAGGTTCAGGATGAGTGCGCCGAAGATGAAAAGGCCAGCAATCCATAAATAATAGGAAGATTTGAAGTATACATCGGAAATTGTATCTGTGTCGTTCTTAGACATGGCTTCAGAAACTACCGGGGCTGTGATCCTGAGCATTGCACGCGAAGGGAGGATCACCAACGTGGCAAAGTAAAAAACGATCATGTAAATACCTGTGGCCCCTAACCCGAGATACCTTTCGATGAAGATACGGTCAACATTGGATATTACAATCCCCGACGACCCTGCAATGAGGCCAAAAACCGCCACGGAGAAAATATGCCTGATCAATTCCGGTTTAAGGAACTGACGGTCAATGACAAATTTCAGATGTCCCTTCGATAGAAAATAAACTATGCTGACAAGCACCGTGACAAGGTGAGCCCCCACGAAAAGGTAAACAAAAGTCTCATAATCGATCAGGTGAAAGAACAGCAGCAGGATGCCCGCAAGAATGATCAACCTTTGCAGTACCTCTTTTGCAAAAACACCGATCACGGATTCCTGGATCGCTGAATTGAAAGAATCGAATATGTTGAAGAACAAAGTGAATAAAATGAGGGGAAATATCAGTGGAAGATAATCTATCAATAACATTGATGAATTGCTTCCGCTTTCAAGGAATTGCTCCTTAATGAGGAAGAAGATAATAACCGACAGGAGATAACCAATTAAAACTGTGATGCTTACCAGGCTGATTAAACCGTGATGTTTTTTATCTTCAGACCTGAAAACCGGAAAGACCTTAATTATTACGTTGCGCATGCCAAGAGAGGCAAAATGAGCAAGTATGTTGGCATAGGAAGAGATGATGCCCAGCAGGCCTATCTGATTTTCTTCCAGAATGATTGGAAATAATAAAGCGGTGGTGATAAAACCCAGGACAACTCCCATGTAGGTCAGGGAAGTGTTCCTTAGCGTTTGTTTTTGTATAACACCCAAAAGATAAAAACTTTAGTCCAGTTGATAGTTACTGCAAAAATTGTAATTTCCTGATATCAGATAGTTTCCTGCCTGGAATTTAAAGTATTATTTCCGTATCAAATGTAAATTATTATTTTTGATAAACTCAAAATATATACTGGAAGATGCTGTTTTATAAATGGGCCGGATTAAGGAGAGTTTTTAAGTATGGCAGACCTGTTTTAAACCTGATTGAAAAAAGGCTCATAAAAAAAAACAGTGCGGGGAAGAATAAATATCCCGTCATTTTTCTGATAGGTTGCCCTCGCTCCGGAACAACATTTCTTTATCAATATATAACACATTTCCTGGATGTAGCTTTTATCAATAATTTCATGAACCTGTCGAGAGAGAATCCCGTGTTCGGTTTCTATCTGTCAGACAAGATTCACAGAAGCAAGCCTCACGGTTCTTTCGAGTCAGAATTTGGCGACACTTCCGGGTCAGGATTAAGGGCGCCCAATGAGAGTCTGTTCTGGTACAAATGGTTGCCCAAAAACAAACATTATCTAGAGCCATCCGGCCTGGGCCGTATACAGAAAAAGGAGATCAGGGATGTAGTGAGTTCATTCGTCAATATTGCGGAAAAACCACTGGTGTTCAAAAATCTTTCATTCAGCCTGAGGCTGAAGCTTATTAAAGACTTGTTTCCTTCATCAAAAATAATTTACATTAAAAGAGATCCTGTTTATATAGCCCAGTCAATCTTTCTCGCAAGGAAAAAATTGAGCATCCCGCCAAATACAATTTGGAGCATCAAGCCGCAAAACTATCCGGAAATTGAGTTAATGAATGAACTGGACCTAATAGCTAACCAGGTCTACAGTATAGAAAAGCAGATTAATTCAGACATGGCCCTATTTGATAAAGATAAAACCATGATCCTTAAATATGAGGAATTCGACCCTCATTCCGGAAAATTCATCGATACACTATCCTCTTTTATTGGCACGGGAACCAGGGATGGAGCTAAAGAGATTGAAAATGCACATTTTAAACCAGGAAATTTCAGGAAAGTAGACAAGGATCTGTTTGATCAGATCAAGGAAAAAATAGGTTCACTGAACTGGGATTTTAATTAAAAGGCAGAGAAATTAAAAAAGATCATGGCTGAAATACTTGAAAGAGATGACTATTCTTTATGGGATGATTTTCTTGGCGAATATGAGGTCAATGGAACAGTGTTCCATACAACTTCATATTTATTGTCCCTGGCAGGCAGTTTGAATGCCAAACTTCAGATTGCTGTAATCAGGGATGGGAATAACCGTATCATTGCCGGATGTCCATTTTTCTCACGAGAAATATTCGGAGTTATCAAACTCAGCCAGATGCCCTATGCCACACCATTTTTAGGGCCGGTGATCAGGCCGCGTGAAACTAATATCCAGTCAAAAAAAGAGAGCTACAACAGCAAGCTTATCAAAGACCTCACAGAATTCTTCAAAGCAAGAGGGTATTCTTACTACATGTTTGTATTTCATCCATCCGAAACAGATATCCGTGAGTTTTTATGGAATGGCCTGGAGAGCCAGGTTCACTTTACCTATTTCACTGAACTGAAGGATGGCGGGATCCTGGATGTTTTTGAGAGTTCTATTAAAAGGCAGATCAAAAAGGCAGAGAAAGAAGATCCAACATTGGTTGAAACAGTCAATGAGTCTACAATATCAGACTCTTTCAGATTGATCATTTCTTCTCTTGACAGACAGGGTAAGAGTTTTATGTTTGACCAGGGTGCATTCTCTGCCCTTGTCAGGGAACTGGTGCGGCTTGGTTTACTGAAGTTGTATAACATTTATTCCGGAAACATACCCGTAGCAACAACTCTTGTGCTTTTCGACAGGAAAACAGCATATTACTGGCTTGCAGGAAGCGATCCCGGTATGAGGCAAACAGGCCTGAACCAGATACTCATCTATAAGATACTGGAAAATTTACAAAAGTTGGGGATTGAAAGGTTTGATTGGTTTGGCGCAAATACACCATCGATCGCAAGGTATAAGTCGAAATTCAACCCGGTGCTTGTACCCTATTTTTCGGTACAATATTCCGACTGGAAATACAAAGCAATGATGAGAACTAAGAAATTGCTCAATTTTTAGTTTTAATCCATGGAAGGATATCTAAATAGAAATAAACTGGCTTACGTACTCTCATTTCTTAATCTCAATTATGAAGTTTCTCACCTGATCAAAGAAAGAAGGTTGCAATTTAACTATAGTAGCGATGTTCAACTAATTGATAAACCATGTGTGTTTTTCATATTAAGCGAGAATGCTTTTGATATCGATAAGGTTTGCTTTAAGGATGAAATACCTGTTTTGTTTCCTGGCAAAAGAACAGACGACTGGTATTACTTTAAAGATGGTTCTTTATACTTTGCTGATGATTTATTGAAATCTGTCTTTTATCTTATTTCAGGTTATCAGGAACTGGGTTCTGAAAATTTGGACAGCTTCGGGAGATTTTCATTCACGGGTTCACTGCAGGAGAAGCTTGGAATAGTGCAGAAACCGATTGTTAACTACTATTTTGATATTATCGTAAATGGTTTAGAGAAGTTCTCCGAGATGCATAATATGCCTGCCGTTAAGAAGAAACTTTTTCAAAAAAGTGTTTTTTTTCTGTCTCATGATATTGATCTTGTAAGGTTCTACACTTTTAATAATCTATTGTTGAAGATCAAGCAATTCTTTGGCTTGACCAGATCATTCAATTCAAAAAGGGCTTTGGCACGTCATTTTTTCGAAATATTACTAAACCTGATAAAACTGAAGCGTAAAGATGATCCATACTGGAATTTTGATTTTATGTGTTCTGTTGAGAAAAAATTAGACTTTAAATCGTCTTTTTACTTTTTGCATAAAGATCTTAGACATCATGATTCCTATTATTCTTTTTCAGATCCACATATTCGGTCACTTATAAAATTTTTAAAGGAGGAAGGCTTTGAAATTGGCCTTCACGGCTCAACAAGAACTACCAAAAGTTATCAAAAACTAAAATGGCAAAAAAATAAACTTGGACAAGTAACGAATTCCGATATAAAGGGGATAAGACAACATAGGTTGTTGTATGATTATCCTGTAACAACAAAGATCCACCAGAAGGCCGGGTTTTTATATGATTCCACTCTTGGTTTTGCTCAGCATGAAGGATTCAGGAATAGCTATTGTTACCCATTTAAACTGTATGACTTTGAGAATGACCGCCCTTTTAAGATATGGAAGATTCCATTGAATATAATGGACACTACTCTTTTCGCATACAGAAAGCATGGTTTTCATTCGGCATTTCAAAGTGTCAAATGTCTTCAAAAGGAAGTATCTAAGTTCAATGGTGTATTAAGTCTGCTTTGGCACAACAGTTTCTTTGATGAGGATGCCTTCAGGGGGATAACAGAGTTCTATATCAAACTGCTGAACACTATTCATTCATCAGGCTCCATATCGATGACAGGAGAGCAGATCGCCGAAAAAATGGATCAGCATTATGAGGAAATCCATGAAGAACACTTGTCAGGTCTGGTCGGAAATTAATCGGTGAATGACTGCTCTGGTGAAGAACGGTTAAAAACAATTCCCATAACTCAGTAAGACTGAACTTTTGCTAAAAAAGGTGGGTTTACGATTCATTCGATTCTACAGTAAAAATAAGATCCCCTGCCGGTTTGCTTTGATCATCAAGGGTTGTTAGTTGCCTGTTGTCAATATGGAATACTTTGTATCCAATTTTTTTTAATAATGGGATTATGATCTTACGGCTCCCTTCGTTAGTCTCTATCTGTAATATTGGTTTATGTTTCTCAATAATCTTAATTAACATTGGGATAACATGTATTTCATATCCTTCGACATCACATTTTATATAATCCAGCCTTTCCAGTTTTCCGAACAGGTATTCAGGGGTGTGCATGGTTTCTTCAAAAAGAAGTTCACGGCCTTTATTGTCCACATTTTCAAGCACCCTTGTCAGCCCGTGCCTGTGAAACCCACTTCCTTCAGGGATGCCCATATTTACAAGCTTACCTTCTTCTTTACCAAGTGCGAAGGGAATTATTGCAACGTTAGAGAGGCCACGGATGTTTTTTTCAAGTATTTTCCGGTACAGCGAGACAGGTTCAACTGCATAAACATATCCTTTTTTTCCGGTCCTGCGAGCAAAGATCTTTGTATAGTATCCCAAGTTTGCGCCGATATCAATAACGATATCCCCCCTTTTTATCAGTTTCCTGACAAAATAATGATATGCGAATTTTTCTTTTATTCTCAATATTCCCGTATCGTATAGAAAGAAAAATA
>CAZXWD010000132.1:0-4736 GCA_964644135.1 uncultured Bacteroidales bacterium
TGGGGGTTGCTGGTGTTAACTGGAATACCAAAGTTATGCCCATTGTAGGCTCTTCCACTACCGAATCGATTGTGGTTGAAGCATATGGCTATGTGTATGAAATGCGTGCAAGGTACAACGAAACAGACGGGGAGCAAGGTGCCTTTATCGTAAGCACCAATGCTTCATTCGGTGTAAACCAGGGGCAACCTGAAGATTACCCGATATGGGGCGCCATGTACGATTCACTGGGTATGATCGGGGTTCTTAGCGCCGGCGCCACGGCAAATGCCACCTGGAACATTGATGAAGTTGGCGATGTGCCCACAGCTTTTGAAAGTCCCTATATGATCTCGGTTACCAACACAACTCACAATGACGAAAAGAATCCCGGCGCTGCATACGGTCTTACGACAATTGACCTTGGAGCTCCCGGAACATCCATTTACTCAACACGGCAAAACGACAGTTACGGTTATAAGACCGGGACATCCATGGCCTCCCCCCATGTGGCAGGTGCAGTTGCCCTGATGTATGCAGCGGCTGATTCGGGCTTTATGGAAGCCTATCACAATGATCCTTCAAACTATGCACTGCTTGTAAAAGATTATATACTGGAAGGAACGGATCCCATACCTTCATTGCAGGACATTACAGTTACGGGAGGCAGGCTGAACATATACAATTCCATATATTCACTCGTGCAGCCGGGTATCCAGACAAACCCGTCAGCCATCAACGTTGAGATGTTCCCCGGGAATGATTATCAAACTGATTTTAACCTGATCAATACAGGTGAAACAGACCTGGACTTCACTGCAAGTGTTGAAAACCCCGGCTCATGGGTCAGCATTGATCCTGCATCAGGTACCATTCCGGCTAATTCCTCTGTGCTGGTTTATGTTGATTTCAATACCGACGGCATAGCTGACGGGGAATATTCAAACAGGATCATCATTAACAGTAACGGACAGAACAATTACGTCGATATAAGCATGAACGTTCTGGCGCCTCTCCTGGCAGGTACCGACAGCATCAAAACAGTTATCCTCACAGGTAGCGCTGAACAGGTGGAATTTACCTTTTCGAATATTACACAGGAAACAGTTTATTTTGAAGCTGCGCTGGGCAATTCAGCCACCTGGATCTTCTGGTCGCCAATTAATGGCACAGCGGAACCGGGCGCAACAGAAACCATCCAGCTTGATTATGATACAAAAGGAATTTCACCGGGGATCTACCCGAACACTCTGGAACTTGAATATGATGACCTTGGTATTGTTGAGATTCCAATGGAAACAGAGATCTATATCCCGGCAATTTCTGTTTCAGTCGACAGTCTGATGGCCGAACTTATTCCCAACGACCAGTTGAATGTTATGTTCAATCTGAAAAACAATACTTCCGATCCTGTTCCTTTCAGCATAGCCATGGAGATACTTGAGTTGTGGATGAGCTACACACCGGAAGAAGGCACCATTGTACCCAATGGTTCCATTTCCGTCGATTTTGAGTTCAACTCACTTGCGCTTATCGAAGGTATCTATGAGAACAATCTCATCATTACCTATGGTGAGGAGGAAGAACAACGGATACCCGTGAAGCTGGATGTGGTGTACACTGGTATTGGTGAAAACAGCATTGTGAAAAACCTGGCTGTTATGCCAAACCCCGTGTCAGAAAAGGCTGTAATTACCTTCAATCTTGAGGAGGGAAAACACCTTGAAGCTTCAGTCCTTACCCTCTCAGGAGAGAAAATATCAGTGCTTGCCGGTGGCTTTTACCAGCCGGGTATTGTAACAATGGAATGGGCTCCAACTTCCGGCCAGGCAAAAGGTATCTATCTGATCATGATTGAGGGTAAAGATTTTAAAGTTTCTCAAAAAGTAATCTATACCGGCAATAATTAAATCCAAGGATCGGGCAACTAAGGTTTTTTGGTCAGCCAATCGGCAGGGTTCATCAGGGTTTTCGACTTCCATACCTGGAAATGCAGCTCTGTTTTCGATTCATCGGGATTTGTGAATATTTTCCCGACAGGCTGCAGGGTTTCAACATTATCGCCCTGTTCAACATACACATCATCAAGATTTGAGTATACTGTGAGATATTCCCCGTGGCGGATGATCACGACATTGTTGTAGTTGGGGACCGAAAGGACCCTTGTCACCCTACCCCCGAAAATAGCCCTGGCAGTTGTTCCCTCATCGGTTATTATATTGATGCCGTTGTTCTTGATCTTAACCCGTTTGACTACAGGATGGGCATGCTCGCCGAATGTGCTCGAAACAATGCCCCTTTCAAGTGGCCAGGGCAGTTTTCCTTTGTTGCTCTCAAAGTTATCAGAGAGTGCCATTTCTTCCGCAGTGAGGCTAAATGTTCCTTTTTCCCGGTTCATTTCTTCCGCCTTGCGTAACTCTTCAGCTATTATCTTTTCAATGGCAGCCTGGAGCCGTTGTGCTGCCTCCTCTTTTTCCCTGAGTGTTTTTTGAAGCTCTTTTTCCTTTCTGCTAAGCTGGCCTACAGTGCTGTTCTTCTCTTTTCGTTCCGTAACAAGCTGCTGTCTTTCCTGTTCGAGCGAAGCTAACAGCCCTTCCTTTTCCTGCTTCAGGACTTTCAGTTCAGCACTTTTGAGTTCAATTTCCTCACGGGTCTCTCTGATCAATTCTGCCTGTTTTTCCCGAAAAGCATTGTAATACTGGAAATACTTCAGGCGCTGGTAAGCCTGGTTAAAATCCTCGGATGCAAATATGAACATGATCCTGTTGTAAAGGTTCCTGTTCTTATAGGCAAAATAGATCATCTTGGCATACTCCTCCTTGAGTTCCTCAAGCTCGTCCTGCAGCATCCTGACAGAATCACTGTTCTTCCCTACCTGCAGTTCGATGAAATAGATCTCCCTGTTCATTGCCGCTATCAGTTCCTCCCTTTTGCTCACCTTATTCTCAAGTATGGCAAGCTCATTGAGTGATGATTCCCTGCTTTTGCGGGTAGCCTGAAGCAGCTTGTTCGTATACCTGATCTCCTCCTCCACTCTTTTCTTGTCGGCCTCGAGGTCTTCCTTCGTCTGGGGATAGATAGCAGTAAAGGCCAGACAGAATAAAAGAGTCAATATGATGGGGTATGGTCTTTTCACGCTCCGAATTTATGAAATTTCAGCCCTGATTTCCATACCAGAACTACCAGTTATCACATGTTTGATGTTGATTAAATCTTAAAACGTATAATTTCTGTAAATATTTAAGTTTGATATTTTGTCATTCATTTTGATCTGTCTTGTACCCTCCCCCTGAGGCTACCGCCTCTTTCCCCCTCCCTGCTGGCAGGGAGGGGGACTAAGGGGGTGGGTATTAAAATAGTACGAAGATGGAACAATGAATGTCCTTATTTTATCCTTTCATACTTCGAAGGGATTGTGAAAGGAAAGCTTTTCGGCTCATTGAGCTCTGTCCTGGAAAAGTTGACATCGATGCTGATGTTGGCATCTGCCGAAACTTCAAAGATCAGCCGGGTTGGGAACAGCATTTCTTCCAATAGGGTAAAATTATCATAAGTAGCTTCAAGCTTTTTATGCTCCTTGCCGTATTCTTTGTAGTCTATCTTTGTGATCTTGAACGTCTCAGGATGAAGCCATATGTTCTGGATCAGTACGGGCTTTTCATCCACCACATCCTCAACAAACCTTTTCAGTTTCCTTCTCGAGGTGGTTGAAAGCCTGTACTCCGGATTGTCGTAGGAAGCCCTGAATGTCGTTTTTTCATAGAACTGGAAGTCGTTCCCTATTATTATGGACTGAAGCATATCAAAATCGATATCTGTCTGCAGGTACCGGTTCACAAAATCATAATTACCTTTGAAATAGACCTTGTCGATCCTGTTCATATATTTAATGGAATCCTGGGTGATCATAAGCCTGGCGGCTTCAATTCCCAGCGCAGGCGAAAAAGTGATCCAGATAACACTGTCTTTTCTCATCCTGAGCTGGCCCTTGAAATCTGATGTTATCCGGTCTTCAGTATAGCTGATCCTCATTTTTGCCGACAGCCAGTTAAACCTGAGCTCATTCTCTGCCAGTTTCTCAAGGAGGTACTCCTCACCATAGGTCTTGATCGGCTCTTTAATGATACTGCGCTTGGTCTTGCAGCCCGCAATCAGGATGGCAAGGCCAATAAAAACGAGAAATGATATGTTAAATGAAAATCTCTTTATCACCTCAGTGATCCGTTCGTTTAAAAGGCTGCATATTCAGGAAGAACCTTATTCATAGAGTTTCTTGTCGCGTACTTTCTTCTCGAGGAATTCCGAACCTTCTCCTTTTTTAATAGCTTTTTCCCAATATTTCACAGCTTCTTTTTTATCTCCCAGTTTGTATAGCACATCACCGTAGTGCTCAAGCACAACAGCGCTTGTGTCCCTGTTTTCAACAGCTTTACCTATCCATTCTTTTGCTTCTTCATACCTTCTCATCTTGTACAGAACCCAGCCATAGGTATCCTGGTTGGCGCCATTATCAGGATCCAGTTCAATTGCTTTGCCTGCCATTTCTTCGGCCTTCTCAAGGTCTTGATCTCTCAACGACAGATAATAGGCGTAATTGTTCAGAACGATTGAATTATCAGGGTCGAGTTCGAGTGATTTATCGTATGATTTATAAGATTTCTCAAAATCTTCGAGTTCATTGTATGCATCACCCAGGTAGGAATAGAATTGTGCCTTCATCTGGTCGTTACCTACCACAAAATTCACCCCTGTTTCTA
>CAZXWD010000132.1:4836-7088 GCA_964644135.1 uncultured Bacteroidales bacterium
GAATCGATATCCAGTGCGGGATTCGAAAAACCTGCTTTCAGGTATTCGAGCGACTTCTCCTCGTTGCCTTTTTTGCGGTAATAATCCGACAGGGAAATATTGATATACGGATTGTCAGGATCTGCCTCAAGGATCTTTTCATAGGTTTCGAGCGCTTCATCCCATTTCTCTTCTGTTACATACATTTCGGCCAGCATCTCGAGGAACCTCACCTCTTCGGGAAAGGCTTCGGTCAGATTACGGATCTCTTCAATGGCATTGTTTCCCTTGCCCAGCAACAGGTAAAGCTTCTGCTTTTGGATAGATATCTGTTCGTTGACACCTATACGCTCCTCAATATCATCATAAACTTCAATCGCATCCTTATATTCCCCCTGGTAAATATAGTTGAGCGCAAGGTCCTGGTGGTGCTCATAATCATTCGGATCATCCTCGATCATTCGCTTGATGATCTTCTCGGCCGACCTGTAGTCTTTCTGTTCCTGGTAGATCTGTACCAGAAGGGTTTTATACCATTCGTTGGAAGGATCGACCGTTACAGCCTTGCCAACTTTCTCCAAAGCTTCATCAAGCCTGTTCTGCTTAAAATAAATTGATCCGAGCTCATACAGGGCTGCAGCATCATCGGGTACTTTATCAAGGTATTGAACGAAAAGCTCTATGGCCTTATCATAATTTCCCAGGGTTTTCTGCTTACTTGCATCGTAGTAGAGCTCCCGGGCGTCCTGTGCTGATAAACTCGCCACGGATCCTGCGGTTAACAGTCCGGCCAGAAATATCAGTTTCAGTATTTTATTTGTTGCTAATGATCTCATAAAAAAATTACTTTGTCCCTGTATGGCCAAAACCCCCGGCTCCTCTTTCTGTTTCGTTCAGCTCCTCCACTTCCACCCATTCAGCCTTTTCATGGCGTGAAATGACCATCTGGGCTATGCGTTCGCCATCTTCTATAACAAACTCCTCTTTAGAAAGGTTTATCAGGATAACCCTTATCTCACCCCTGTAGTCGGCATCTATCGTGCCGGGCGCATTAACAATGGAGATCCCCTTCTTGATCGACAACCCGCTCCTAGGCCTTACCTGGGCTTCAAAGCCCACAGGTAATTCTATATACAAACCTGTTGGCACAAGTGCCCTTTCGAGTGATCCGAGTTTTATGGATTCATCCAGGCTGGCCCTGAGGTCCATTCCTGCTGAAGCGATCGTTTCATAAGAAGGTAAAGGGTGACTGGATTTGTTTACTATCCTGATCTTCATTGGAGCTCAAATTTTTAGGGTGCAAAGATAAGATTTATTAGCTGATGGCTGATGGCTGATGGCTGATGGCTGATGGCTGATGGCTGATGGCTGTTGGCTGATGGCTGATGGCTGTTGGCTGTTGGCAAATTAAAAATAATTGATAATTGATAACTTCTAAGATAGAGCTCCTGGATTTCCCGCATTAATTATTAATTCTTAATTGTTCATTATTCATTATTCATCTTCCCTACCTCCCGTCTTTCCAGCAGAAAAGCCACCAACAGGAAAACAGCCATTAAAACAAAGCTCAATACATAACGCATGGGACCAGCCTCAAGGTCTGTGAAGCGGAAAACAAAGTATAGGATGAGACCGAGTATTAAATAGAAACCTATCCGGAGAAGCGGATAATCAATCCTGAAAAATCTGCGGCCCAGGAAAAATGACATCACTGCCATACTCAGGTAACAGGCAAAATGGGCCCAGGCAGCACCTGCATAACCCATGGAAGGAACCAGGGCCACGTTCATGACTATTGTGATCAATGCCCCTGCCAATGCAATAAAAGCACCATACCGTGTTATATCATTCAACTTGTACCATACCGACAGGTTGTAAAAGATGCCGAGAAACAGGTTTGCCAGCAGCACTATAGGAACTATGAACAGGCCTTCCCAGTAGTCAGGTCCGATGAAGTACTTGAAAAAATCAATAAAAAGGGTAACACCCAGGAAAATGGCCATGCCGAAAATGAAAAAATACTTCATCACCTGCGCATAGATCTCTTTAGAATTCTCCTCTTTTGCCTGTGCAAAAAAGAAGGGTTCTGCTGCATACCTGAACATTTGTATGAATAGCGTCATCATTACAGCCAGCTTATAATTGGCGCCATAGATCCCAAGCTGGCCCATTATATATTCTTCACCATTTGAAATACCTTCCGGAACGGTTGCAAGATACTTGAAGATGATCTTGTCTGACACCTCGTTGGTCATACCCGCGAGCCCGATCAC
>CAZXWD010000133.1:0-7038 GCA_964644135.1 uncultured Bacteroidales bacterium
CCCGAATTAATAATTCCGGTTGCCAAATCCTGAATGTAAATATAGCTGAAATTTCGATTTGTAAAAAGAGAAACAAATGATAATTAATAATTAATAACGTGTTGCGCGGTTCGTGTGTTATTGCCCCTACTTTGCGTTTCTTTGAGCCTTCGCGCCTTTGTGGCTAAAGATCCTTTGCCGCTAAGACGCAAAGGCTCTAAGGGCCGCTAAGTTATGCTTACCAATAACCAATAAAAGTATTATTCGGTTTGAGGATTATTTAATGGACATTGTGGTTCATTGTGTCATTGTGCCTTTGTGGCTGATCCTTTTTTTGCCACGAAGACTCAAAGGCACTAAGCACCACAATGTTAAATATTGCACTATGTCAACTGTATCAATAATTAGTAGACAGTTACATAAAGAAAGATTTAATTAAACCACACAGCTCATTAATAGTAAATAATGAACAATGAAAGCTCAGAGGCTCAGGGGCACGGGAGCGCGGGAGCACTCACCTCTTACCTCTTGCCCTTTCTTGCTGCTTACCGCTTTGCGCATAACGCCCTTTTCATGGAGGTTTGACGATGGAACGTGTAGATGTGAGATGTTTTCATTTGCCGTTTTTTTCACCACAATAGGCACATAGTACACATAGGGTCACATAGAATTCTATGTGTAATCTATTGTGTCCTATGTGCCTATGTGGTTTATTGGGTGATTTTGACCTTCAACAACGGATTTTAACAGGTTACGGGTTGACCGTGTGAAGAGTGAAGCGGGTTACGTGTGCGAGTTGCGAGAATTTATTGAACACTTACCGCTTTGCGCTTGGCGCAAGCGAAGCGAAGGAGGACCGTAACACCTGACAATAAGGACAATTGAGACAATTAAGACAATAGTAAACAACAACATCCCCCTGAATCCCCCTTCAAAGGGGGACTCATTTGCTATTTACTATTTCAGAAAAACATATTATCGCCAACCGGTATGATTCCAGCCCGAAACCGGCAATTGTCCCGATCGCATATTTTCCGAAAAACGAAACATGACGGTAGTCCTCCCTCGAAAAGATATTGGAAATGTGAACCTCCACCACAGGGACAGAAATTGCCTTTACCGCATCGGCAATGGCCACAGAAGTATGGGTGTACCCGCCGGCGTTGAGGATCATGCCATCGGCCTCACCGTCTAATTGCTGGATCTTGTCGATGAGCTCTCCTTCAAGGTTCGACTGGTAATAGAAAAATTTTATGTCAGGAAATTCCTTTTTCAGTTCATCCAGGAATTCCTCGAAGCTTTTATGGCCGTAAGTGCCGGGCTCTCTCTTCCCGGTCAGGTTCAGGTTCGGGCCGTTGATGATGGCGATTTTCATAAATGTAATTTCACGTTCAAAAATACAAACTCAAAGGTTGAAAACTTCTGCATTTTTTTATGCCTTTTATAATGGAAATTAAATTACTTATTTTTAACCAATCAAAATATTTACTATATTTATTGCACTCTAACGCCAGGTCTGATATAGTATTACCTTTTCACTGCCCGATCTCGTTTCCAATCCCGAATTTTAATGGCTATAATTGTTTTTCAAGTTCATTGAATATACAAACCCAATCTCCATGAAAAATCTGTATTCTCTTATAGTCATTATGCTCGTTCTGATGAATGAAGCATTCCCTCAATCATCAAGTACCACCTATTCCTCGGGTGACATTGATACAGACTTTGCTTTCCAGTCGCTTCCGGGCTCGTCAACTTGTCCGGGTACTCTTACTGTAAATATACCCTCCGGTGTGGTCATTACCAGTGTGGATGTGGAGTATGACATGACTGCGGTGGGCGCAGGATGGATGGCAGAGCAGCGTTCTCAATTGAGGTGCACTTCAACAGGTGGCACGAACGAAGCAACACTAGCCTTCGGTACTGGCAATGCAACGGGAACCATGCAGTATTCCAGGACCGGATTGACTATTGCCAATGGCGTGACAGGAGGAGGTGATATCACATTCGAACTCCATGCAGGAAGGACATATGGCGGATCAGGCTGTAATACGGATTATAACATAGTGGATAACGACACGTGGACGGTTACAGTTCATTATACTATAGGGCCAGGATATCCCTCGAACCCTGATCCTTCTAATGATGCGGAGGAAGTCGCTCTTAACGGAACCCTCAATTGGGACTTTGGGGACAATACGGACACCTATGATCTTTGGTTCGGGCCCTATGGATCCATGGTAGAAGTAGCCAGCGACCAGCCCGCAGCCTCAACAGGTTTATATACCTATTCAGGGCTCGACCCTTCAAGCCGCCACCAATGGCAGGTGATTGCACATAACACAAATGGGACAACAAATGGCCTGGTTTGGGAATTCACAACCGTTTGCCAGGCAATATCCACGTTCCCTTATACCGAAAACTTCGACAACTGGGGGACATCCTCTCCGGCCATGTCCTGCACCCCTGATGGTACAGTATCTCTTAAGGACTGCTGGTCAAACGCCAGTGGTGATGACATTGATTGGGATAAATACAGTGGGGCTTCACCGTCTACATCGACAGGCCCGGGCGGGGACCATACTTCGGGTTCCGGAATTTACCTGTATACCGAAGCATCAGGATGTTATACACAAACCGGCTGGATCTACACACCTGAGTTTGATTTCACCGGTGTTTTTCCTACTCTCTCCTTCTGTTATCATATGTACGGTTTAGGCATGGGGACTCTTTCTATACAAGCTTCTACAGACGATGGATCGACCTGGTCTTCTGATCTGATTTCTCTAAGTGGCAATCAAGGGGACCAATGGATGCAAGCAGCACCTAATATAGGATACCTGGAAAATGAATCCAGCGTAATTTTTCGAATTACCGGACTGACGGGTATTGATTACCGGTCGGATATGGCTATCGATGATTTCGAAATTGGTATCACAACAGATCCTGTAGCTTATTGTGATACCGACTCCATCGGTTTTGGCGAATTCTCAATGAATAATTATTCAGGTGGATACTATACAAGAACTGTTAACCTACAAAATATTGGCCCCGGCACAGTGACAGTGACCAGTGTTTCCCTTGCAGGCAGTGATGCGTCGGATTTCAGCCTTTCGGATACCAACACTTATCCCAAAGAATTGTCAGGGCTTGATCTGTTAGGTTTTGAAACAAGTTTTGATCCGGGCAGCCTTGGCAATAAAAGTGCATCCATAGAGATCGTCCATTCAGAAGGGACTACAAGCATCCCTTTATCAGGAGAAGCCTATGTTGCGGGGCCTCAAAATTTATCAGGATCAGCGAATATCTATTACGGGGTCGATCTTTCATGGGACCCACCCTTGCCCGAAGGGGAAATACGGTATGATGATGGAAATATCACTTCTTATTATTATTTCAATCCAAGCACCGTTCAAAACTATTACTATACCAGGTTGACCCCCGGAGTGAGCGGGGACCTCAATACCATTGCCATTTTCTGCCGTACATCCGCAGGAGGGCCCGGATGGAATGAAATTCTGGTATGCCCGGATAACGGATCCGGTGAACCAAATATATCAAATCCTTACGAAACTTTTTCTAATGTACCTGTAACATCAACCACGGGGGAGTGGATAATCCTAGATCTTACCTCTCCGGTATCTTTAACGGACGGAGTTGATTTTTACATCCTTGCCGGATATCCGGAGGGCAGCACTACAGGGCCTTATTTGGCAGCGAATAATACCATAAATTATAACAGATGCGCTAGAACTTTTGATGCCGGGGCCACTTGGTTATCTGTCAGCCGTGCTTTTATCATGAGGGGATATATGACCATATCATCCAGGGCGTCTACTTCTTTGCAAAGCGGAATCTTCAAGAACAATGGCATTGAAATACCTTTATTCGAGACGGATCAAGAGTTAAATGAATTTGAGCCGGCCATAACTCCTGTTCCTTTGCCAGGGATCTTTTATTCAGATGCAGGCAGGGATTTAACGGACTATACAGTTTTAAGGGGCTCAACGGCCAATAACCTGAACACGCAAATAACCGGCATAAGTGATACATCCTATACCGATAATGATCCCGCTTTGGTGCCAGGGCAAACCTATTTTTATGGAGTGATCGCCGCTTACCCTGAAGGCAATTCCGATACTTCCAATATCGTCCAGGCAACAATCACCAGCCTCCCAACAGCCCCAACAAATCCAACTCCCGCTGACATTCAAACAGATGTACAGCCTGACAACACTACCCTTTCATGGACGAACAACGGGAACGTACAATTTGTCGATCTATACCTGTCGATGACCCAGGATAGTGTCATCAACAAGATCGATGGCTCAGCCATGAAACTGGATAATGTGCCGGTCATCAGCACACATGATCCCGGCCAATTGGCAGAAGGCACCTGGTATTGGCGCGTTGCAGTTTCGGATGGTGTTGCCCGGACAGAAGTGGACGGCCCGGTCTGGAGTTTTACTGTGAGTGACACAGTTCCTCCCTCTATCAGTTACGACCCCCTGACAAGACCTGATTATGCTGGCAGCCAGACCCTAACCGCCCTCATTACCGATATTTCAGGAGTTCCCACTGCGGGAACAGGATTGCCTGTTTGTTACTGGAAGGTGAACCATGACGGTATATGGAGAAGTGCACAAGCTGTATTCGCGGGAAGCAATCAGTTTGAATTTATGATCGGATACCTGGCTGACTACGGAGATACGGTTTATTACTATGTTGCAGCCCAGGACCTATCTTTGAATCTGAATGTTGGAATCCATCCTTCGGCCGGGGCTTCAGGGTTCTCGGTCGATCCGCCGGCGGCATCCACACCACCAACTGCACCCGATTTCTACCCGATGCGCATACCCTATTCAGGAACGTATACGATCGGTACGGGAGGGGGATTTGATTTTAGTTCGTTAACCGAGACAGGTGGTTTTTTTGATGCCATTAACAACGGCATGGTCACCGGACAAGTTACTGCCAATATAATGACTGATCTGGGACCTGAGAATCCATATGAAGTTTATTTTAATCAAGTATTTCGATCTGGTGGAAATCACAGGATCACACTTCAACCTGACCCAACTGTGACCGACACTTTCCAATTGGAATTAAAAGTGATACTGAATGGTGCCGATTATGTGACATTTTATGGGAATAATAAAAGACTTAAAATATATCATTACGACTATAATTACTCCGGCGCAATTGAATTAACCAATGGCGCTTCAAATAATATTATAGAAGAATGCTTTATTGTCAGAGATCGTAGCCATGAAAATTATTCTTCCTGTATTTATTTTGAGGGTATTGATAATAATGATAATGTCATCGTCGATAACGTTTTAACAGATGCATATTGTGGAATAAAATTTTATAAAGGTGTAATCGGTTACTGTTCAGGTAATAAAATAATAGATAATATCATAGGGTCAGATACGTCCTGGTATTTTGATCCTTATTATAATAAATACATAATAGATCTTTTGCATGGAATTTATGAAGTAGGAATCGATTGCAGTTTTGAACAAAATTTACTTATCTCAGGAAATGAGATTAAGCATATCCATCAGGGTACCACAGGAATTCGTTTGAACATCTGCTCTAACCTAATAGTAATAAATAACTATATCCATGATGTGGGTGGAGACGCTTCAGGATTGGGATATAGTCTATATGGAAACAGCGGTATCGATTGCATGTTGGACTGCGAGTTTAGCTCTAGCCAGGTGTTGATCTGCAATAATCAACTCAGAAAAATTTGGGGCTATGATGATGTGTATACGATAAAGTTAAAAAAATATGGATTTAATAAAGGAGAGTTCAATATATTTTATAATTCCATTTACATGCAACCAGATTCATTGTTTGCGATAAATTATGGAGGTACTGGTACACGTGGAACCTCTGGCATAGTAATAGCTTCTTCTGTTGGAGAACAGGAGGTCAATTTTCAGAACAATATTATCTATAACTGCATTACCAAAAATAATTACTCCAGCAACATAGTAGAGGCATATGCTATTATTTGCGAGCACCACTATCCGGAATATTCCCCTTTTAATGCGGTTGATTGTAACGTATATTTCGGGGATTGTGCTGATAGTAATTTTGTAGGATTAACTGGTTACTATTCAAACCCACCTGATGAAAAAACCAAATATCGTAATTTAAATGAGTGGAAAAATTTTACGGGCCAGGAGCAACATTCCCAATGGATCAACCCCCAATTCATCAACGACTATCTTGAGCTGAATGAAGGCGGCGCCACACGCGATGACCCCTCCCCTGCTATTGGTGCCGGACAACATTTGTATGAAGTTCTTTATGACCGTGACTCTATCATCCGCCACGCCCTGTACCCCACTATCGGGGCCTACGATTATGATCCTCCCATTCTCACCCCCGGCCTGTGGACAGGTATGGCCGATGACGACTGGGACAATCCGGGTAATTGGGAAACAAATGAGCTGCCGTATACCACAGATACAGTGATCATCCCAACCCTGCCAAAAGGTGAAAGGTTCCCTGTTATTGGGACGGGAGTTATTGCTGAGTGTGATTCAATATCAATTTACCGTGATGCTACCCTTGAAATACAAAACGGGGGATCATTGAATATTCTGGACAATACCGCTGTACGTAACCTGCCTGAGATAATCAGGATGAATGAAAGCATTAGGGAAGATTAGAAGAACCCCTTAGTCATCCGGTGAATTTCTATCAGGCAGCATCCAAGTTTAAATTTTACTATCATTTAGCAACCATATTCACCGGATGACTGGGCATTTTGACAACCTTTTAGTCATCCGATGAATTTCTATCTGTCAGCATACAAGTTTAATCTTTATTACCAATTGGCAACCATATTCATCGGATGACTTTAAATAACAATAGTGACAATTGAGACAATTCTGACAATAATGACAATAGGGGCAATTGGACAAGTTTTAGTCATCCGATGAATTGCTGTCCGGCAGCGTACAAGTCTAAAATTTTATTACCAGTTGGCAACCGTATTCATCGGATGACTTTCGTATCTTTATAGTTGATGAAACCATTAAG